>CAJOFG010000053.1:5515-12513 GCA_905233965.1 uncultured Selenomonadaceae bacterium | reverse complement strand
AAAGTATCCGGATTTTGAGCAAATTGGAATCCGGACAAGGATAACATTACTGCAACTGCAACGGGAAAATATTTTATCATCGCGAACCGGCTCCCTTCTTTAAAAATTAACCTGAATGATTTTATCCGAACGGAATACATAATTCAAGGAAATTTTTTGTCCCGGAAATTTTTTTTGCTCAAAAATCTCCGGAAAGGTAATTCAAAATTCCCGGAGAATTATTTTCCGAAAAAATTTCTACGGAAGGGGTGCGGAGTGTTGAAAATTATTGTCGGCATATCCGGAGCGAGCGGCGCGATTATGGGCTGCGAATTTTTAAAAGCTTTGCGCGAACACGGCGGGATTGAAACTCATCTGATTGTCACGGAGGGAGCGGCGACAACTTTTAAACACGAAACAAATTTAAATCCGGACGACGTGAAAAAATTTGCCGACGAAGTTTACCGCAACCGGGACATGAGCGCGAAAATTGCAAGCGGTTCATTTCGCACGGACGGCTTGGTTATAATTCCCTGCAGCATGAAAACCGTTGCCGGCATTGCGTCCGGGTTCGCGGAAAATCTTTTGTTGCGCGCCGCCGACGTTTGCTTGAAAGAGAACCGGAAAATTATTCTCGTTCCCCGCGAAATGCCGCTGTCACCTCTGCATTTGCGAAATTTAAAAACCGTTGCCGATTTCGGTTGCGCGATAATTCCGCCGGTGCTGACTTTCTACAATCACGCCGACACCGTCGAAAAACAAATTCAACACATCATCGGAAAAATTTTTTCTCAACTCGGATTGGAGTACAAAAATTTTGTCGCCTGGCAAAGTTAAAGCGTGTCAATAAAAAAACTCCGGAAATTTTTCTGCCGGAGTTAAAAATTTTGTATCTGCCGAATAAACTTCACCGAATTTAATTCTTTGCCCAAAACTGATTGAACGTAATTCAAAAAAAATCTTTCCGCCGCAGAAATTTGTCGCGGCTTGAAAAATAATTTCGCTTGTCCGTCGAACGCCAACATTATTTCAAAAGTCGTCCGCAAAAATTCCGGGTAATTCGTCGCCTCCGTCGAAATTTGCAGACAGTCCGGGCAGATCGCGCCGCCGTCAATCAGACTGATGAACGCGTCGCCGGAAATTTTTTTTCCGCAGTGAACACATTCCGTAAAATTCAACTGTATGCCGCTCAACTTCATGAATTGACAAATCCCGATTAACGCGGCAATTCGCGGATTCCTCTCGTTCAGCACGGGGAGAAAATTTTTCAGCAGGTCGAACACCGGAATTTCCTGCTGACGCGGCAAAGTCATTCGATTGACAATTTCAAACAGCAACGACGCATAAGCCAGTCGCTCCAAATCCGTCGTCAAGTTTCCGTAAAAATTTATAACGTCCGCGTCGCGAATCGTATCAACTTTATTTCCCTTGCTCAACTCGACGGCAACGTGATTGAACATTTGCATCGCGCCGGACATCGGATTTTTCGTCCGCCGGCAACCGTAAGCGTTCGCGTCAATTTTTCCGAACTCTTTCGTAAAAATCGTGATAACCCGGTTCGCGTCGCCGAAGTCGTTCGTCTGCAAAATTATTCCTTCCGCTTTGTAAGTGTCCATAAAAAATTTACTCCAACGTCATGCCGGTTTCGTCGCAGTTTGCAAACTTCGGGCAGTCGATGCACTCTTTCCAAATTTTGTGCGGCAAAGTTTCCTTCTCGACGATTTTAAATCCCAGCGTCGCAAAAAATTCCGGACTGTAAGTCAGCGTGAAAAATTTTTTCACTCCGACTTTGCGCCCGTCCTCCAAAAGTTTTTTCACAATCTCCGCGCCGATACCCTGCCGCGCATAGTCCGGGTGAACAGCCATCGAACGGACTTCAGCCAACTCGTTCCACGTCAAATGAAGTGCGCCGGTGCCGATGACTTTTCCGGTTTCGTCGTCAACCGCGACGGCAAATTCCCTTATCGTTTCGTAAAGCACGTTGTGAGGTTTCGGCAACATAATTCCTTTGCTCGCGTAATTTTCTATCAGCGCGAAAATTTCTTCCACGTCGGCAAAGGTCGCGTGTCGATAACTTATCATTTTAAAATCCTTTCAACTTTTTGAGGGACAAATTTTATTCAGCGGACATTCGGCGCATTTCGGATTTCGCGCCCGGCAAATGTCCCTGCCGTGACGAATCAGCCAATGATGAGCGTCCGACCATTTTTCGCGGGGAATAATTTTTTGCAAGCCGAGTTCGACTTCAAGCGGAGTTTTTCCTTCGGCAAGTTTCAATCTGTTCGCCAGACGGAAAACGTGAGTGTCAACCGCGATCGCCGGATTTTTGAACGCGACGCTTGTAACGACGTTTGCGGTTTTTCGTCCCACGCCGGGAAGTTGAATCAATTCGTCGAAGTCGGAAGGGACTTTGCCGCCGAATTTTTCAATGAGCATTTTGCTTGCCCCGATTATATGTTCCGCCTTCGCCCGGAAATATCCGCACGGTTTTATAATTTCTTCGAGCCGCGCTTGTCCGAGTCGCAAAAATTTTTCCGGAGTGTTCGCGACGGGGAAAAGTTGCGCCGTGACAAGATTAACTCTTTTGTCGGTGCATTGCGCGGATAAAATCACGGCAACCAAAAGCTCGAACGGCGAACCGAATTTCAATTCCGGTTTCGCGACCCGATAAGTTTCCTCCAAAATTTTTAATTCCTCAAGCTGAAATTTTTTCATCGCAACCTCATTAAAGCGTTGTAAAAATTTTTTGCAAAAGTTTTCGTGTCGGTAAGTTTATCGGCACAAATTTTTTTTCGCAACGCGGACAAATTTTTTTCGCGTGAAAAATTTATCGCCGCGTCAATATATTCGTCCGGTGTTTTGCAAATCAATTCGTCAAGCCCGGCAATTCGGAGCATATCCGCGCCGAGCCGGTTGCCGTGAAGTTCGCCGCAAAGATTGAGAACCGGCACGCCCATATACAGAGCCAGCGCGGTCATCATGCCGCCGGGATAAGGGAAGGTGTCAAGAATCAAATCAATTTTCGCGTAGTCGGAGAAAAAATTATTTTCGCCGCAAAAAATTTTCACGCGGTCGCCGGGCAGTCCGGCAATTTCGATTTTCTCCGCCAAAGAATTTTTCCGACTCTCAAGCGGCGTGGTGTCCCGGAAAATTATTTCGCTCTCCGGACTCTCCGTCAAAATTATTCTGAGGCACGTCAAAAAATCTTCGTTGATTTTCATGAAGTTGTTGAGCACGCCGAAAGTAAATTTTTCGTGCGGCACGGGTTGCAAATTTTTTCGTGCGGCAAAAATTTTTTCGTTCGGGCAGAAGGCGAAAGCGTTTTCAACCGTCAAAATTTTTTCGGCGAAATTTTCCCGGCAAGTCGCGGCGCAAAAATCGTCGGTGAAAAAAAAGTCGATAAAGTCTGTGCCGGTCGTGTCGAAGTATCCGATGCCGGAAATTTGAATTTTCGCCGGTCGGTACGCGGCAATTTGCAAAGTCATGCCGCCTTCGTTATGCCCGCCCAAGTCGAACAAAATATCCGTGCCGACTTCGCGAATTTTAAGCGCGGTTTCCTCAAAACTCGTTCGCGACACGTTGAAAAATTTATCGACGCTCCGACGAATTTTTTCCGTGAAGTCGTCCTCTTGCTCCGACAAATTCCAACAGGTCACGAAAAATTTTTCCCTGTCGTACTCCGTCAAAAGCGGTTCGTAAAATCGCGCCGCCGACGAATCCGAAAAGTGCGGAGCGATAAAAGCGACGGAAATTTTTTCGCCGAAATTTTTTTCGACTGCCGGCAAAGTTTCCGCGTCCCGATAAAGCGAGTTGTAAATTTTCATCGCGTCAGACAAAATCCCGGCATCGACTTGCGGCAGGTAGTGCAGGGCGAAAATATAATTTGAAAAATGTTCGCGCTGACTCCGCAAAATTGTATCGGTTTGCGCCGCGTTGAAATAAGCTTGAGCCGCTCCCTCCGCGTCGCACAGGTCATGGAAAGCCGCGCCGACAAGTTC
The DNA here is from genome assembly GCA_905233965.1 of uncultured Selenomonadaceae bacterium. Taxonomy (GTDB): domain Bacteria; phylum Bacillota; class Negativicutes; order Selenomonadales; family Selenomonadaceae; genus Quinella. Next base: position 8,536 of record CAJOFG010000053.1, on the reverse strand, counting down.
GTGAATTTTCCATTCGTCGGATTTTTTCGCCGACTTCAAAAGCGTTTTCAAATGTTCCAACGCCGCGCCGGGAAAATTTTTTTCCAAAAGTTTTTTTGCCGTTTCCAAAAAAATTTTTCTCCCTTAAGTCTGAGAATTTTTTTTCTTTTCGACTTCCGCCAAAATTCCCTCAAACACATTTTCATGCCAGGCAACCCACTCCTCGACGAAGAACGGCACACCCATTTTATCTGCAATCGGAGCAAGAATATTTTCCGCGTAACTGTATTTGTCATACTTGGAATAAGGGTTGCCCTTCGCAATCAATTCTTCCAAAAGTTCCTTATCGTCTCCGATTTTGTCTATAAATTTTTCCACATTCGACATTGACATTTTAAGAACATCTCCTTTAATTTTTTTCCGCGTCAACCTCAATAATCGTATTGTTCATGTCAAGGACGCGCATATAATCCAACTTCGTCGCAAGTTTCCGGACAACTTGTATGCCGCCGACGGAATAATTTTTTTCCTCCTCCGGCTCGTAACTCGTCGGGTCGAAATGAACGCCGTCATCGCGTATCCGCAAAATATATTTTCCCTCATCTTCAAAAAGGCTGATGTCGATAAAATTTCTCCCGGTGTTCTCGTAACCGTAGCGCGAAATGTTTACCGAAATTTCTTCTGCGGCAATCCCCAAAATATTTCCGATCCGGTCCGGAATTTTTCTTTCCTTGCAGTAGTCGATAATCTTTTGCGAAATTTTTACGCTCTCGTCAATGTTGCCGCTAATCGTGTAATCGAAAGTGTCCGGTGTGTCGTCCGGAATCATCAGCAAACCTTTTTGCGGGAATTTTCCTTTGTCCTGCCCGAATTTCCGGTAAGCCTCGACAATTATTATCGTTAAAATTTCGCTCAGCGTGACCGCCGCGCAAACTCCGTAAATTCCGTAGAAATGCATAAGCACAAGCGACATCGGAATCAGCAGGACGAAACCTTCCAAAACCGTGTTGAGCGTCGCAATTCCCGCCTGCAAAATCGTTTGATAATAGACTTGTAAAAATTCGTTGATAATGTACGGCAGGAAACTCAGCGCATAAATTTCCAAACAGGTTTTCGCAACCGGCATGAGCGACATATCGTCAAGCCCGAACATCATTGCAATTTTTTCCGGCATGACGAAGAATACCGCCGTCAAAATTATTATCAGGACGCTTGAAAGAGTAACCGTTCCTTTGACGACTTTTTTTATCCCGAAATAATCCCGGTCGCCGTAAAGCACTCCGCACAAATTCGGAATGACGCTGATTATTCCTCCCGCCAAAAGTTCCGCCATGAAAAGCGTATTCGTGCAGACAGCGTAAACGCCCATCGCGTCGTCGCCGAGCCAATAGACAATCGACGTGTTCAGGCAGAAAAATTGCAGGAATTGAACGACTTCCAAAGAGATTCGCGGCGTACCGATTTTAATTGCTTCCCACATCGTGCCCAAGTGATGAAGTGCGGCATAATACAAATTCAACATTCTTTCTTTGCTCCGCGCATACGGAACCAAGACCAAAAGTCCGACACCGTTTCCGATGACACCTGCCGCCGCCGCTCCGGACAATCCCCAATCGAAATATCCGATAAAGAGAAAATCCAATCCGATATGAACAATTTCCGCAATCGTGAACATCCACGCCGCAAGTCCCGGATGATTGTCCACCGAAAGAAATTCGCAAGTCACCAGCGCGATACTCAACGTCGGCAGACCCAAAATTTGTATGAAAAGATATTCCGAAACCGGCGCGTCCAATGCCGTACCCGCCGACAAAATTTTACTCAGCGGTTCCGTCACGAAGAATGACGACAGCCCGACCGCGACGGAAAAAATCAGCGCGGAAAAAATGCAAGCCGAAAACATATTCGATGCTTTTTCGCGTTTCCGTTCGCCCAGCAAAATTGCCGCCAAAGTCGCGCCGCCCAATCCCAAAATCAAGCCGGGAATTTGCAACAAAAATATTACCGGCTTTCCCAGAGCAACCGCCGCCAACGCGTCAATGCCCAACAAATTCCCGACGATAACCCCGTCGATAACCGTGCCGGTGTGCATTGCCATTTCGGAAAGAAAACTCGGGATCAGGTATTTGTAAAATTTTTTTTCTACCAGGTAACCGTTTCGTTCCATTAAAATTGATCCTCGTCAAAAAATCCCAAAGTGTCCAAAGCCTCAATCGCCTTCTCAATATATTCGTCGCCGGTTATCGGCCACTTGTAACCCAAGCGATAAAGTGCCTTTACCGTGAAAGTCATATCGTAACCGACTTCTTCGCGCCGGTTTTTGTCCGTGTCCCGGTAAGCGATTAACCCGGCGACAGCTTTACTTTTTTTCTCGTCGGTCATTGCGTCGCGAAGGGCATCGTCAAAAATTTTTTCGGACACCATGTCGATTTTTATTCCGTACCGGTTTATCGCGTGAATGACATCGCCAAATTGCACGACGTGACTGTTACAGGAATGGAAAACGGTAAAATCCGAATTTGTCCCGGAAAGAATCACGACCGTTTTTGCAACTTCATCAATCGGCGAAAATTCAACCGGCGAATCCGCTTCTGACACCGGGAATTTTCCGAGCGTGACATAACCGCGAATGTCGCGCATAAACGCATTTGTAACGAAGTTGATTTGAAATTCTCCGTCGGATTGTCTGCTCATCAAATTGCCGACGCGAATAATTTTCGCATCGAGTCTGCCTTTGCCGACTTCGTTAAGAATATTTTCTTCGGCAAGGAATTTTGTGTAAACGTATTTGTTTGAAATCACGTCCTGCCCGAAATAAAGTTCGTTCTCACTCATGACTTTTCCGTGCGGCAGTGAATCGTTCACGTTGTCGCCGGCAACGCTGACGGTTGAAATTTGAATCAGCCGGGCATTTTTCCGCTCACACATGGCAACGAGATTTTTTACCCCTTCGACGTTTATTTTGTTCAAAACGTCATCGGCGGCAAAATGTTTGACGTTCGCCGCGCAATTTATCACCGTTTGAAAATCGAATTTTTCTGC
>CAJOFG010000053.1:0-5497 GCA_905233965.1 uncultured Selenomonadaceae bacterium | reverse complement strand
ATTCGCGAATCGAAAACGTCGTCAAAATTTTCGCTGAAGTAGTAGACGAACCGTCCTTTGATTCTCTCCGCGACACTCTCCGCCTTTCCTTTCCGGGCAAGACAATAAATTTTTGAGCCGCCGTTTTTCAAAAGTTCGTAAAGGACGTGAATGCCCAAAAAGCCGGTGCAACCGGTCAGCAAAACATTTCCGATACTTCCGGATTTTATTTCATCGACGTATGCCGAAGAATTTTTCGCAAGGGCGCGGGCAATATCCGGATCTTCAAAGGAATTTGTTTTTTCCGGAGTGCCGGAAATTTCTTCGCCGGATTTATTTTGCAATTCGATAATTCTTTGCTCAAGTTTTTCTGCCGTCGGGAAATTGAAAACGTCGGCGTAGACAATCGGAAGATTTTTGAGGTAAGCCTGCATGGCAACCTTCGACGCTGAAAGAGAAGTTCCGCCGGACTCAAAAAAGTTTTCGTTCGCGCCGAGTTCATGCCCGACCGCTTTGGACATCATGTCGCAAAGAATTTTTTGCAATTCGCTTGTCGGAGCTTTTTTGTTCACGGTGACGGTTGAAATTTCCGGTTCGGGAAGTTTTTTCTTGTCAATTTTTCCGTTGGCAGTCAAAGGCATTTCGTCAAGTTGAATCAGAACGGCGGGAACCATGTAGGCTGTCAACGAGCCGGACAAATGTTTTTTGAGTTCGTCAACGTCAATTTTTTTGTCGGCGGTAAAGTAGCCGGCGAGATAATCTTCCGTCGAATTATTTTTGACGACGACGACGCAAGTTTTAATCCCGGCGAATTTGTTCATGACCGTTTCAATTTCTCCGAGTTTCCGCGAAGTTTAACCTGATTGTCTGTTCGTCCGTGAAATTCGACTTCGCCGTCCGGCAAAATCCGTGCAAGGTCGCCGCTCTTGTACGCCGGCGTGTCCCAAACTTTTATGAAAACATTTTTGGTTTTTTCGTCCAAATTTTTGTAGCCGCGCCCGACTCCGTCACCCAAAATTGTCAGTTCACCGACCGCGCCGAGAGGTAAGACGCGATTTTTTTTGTCGAGTATCGCAACTTTTACGTTCGAGTTCGGAATACCGATTGTAATGTGTTCGCCGGAGTTTATAACCTTCATTATGCAACTTATCGTTGCTTCCGTCGGACCGTAGCCGTTCATGATGTGAACGTCCGGATTTATCGCACGAATTTTTTCGTAAAGCGACGCGGGGAAAGCCTCCGCTCCGAAGTCAATCGCCCGGAGTTGTTTAATCGCCGGGTGCATTTCCTCCATGTCGATTAAGTTTGCCAAGTAAGAGGGCGTGCTGTTCATCAAGTCGATATGATTTTCCAAAAACAAATCGCGCATCAAAAGCGGATTGTGAATCTCTTCTTCGTTCGCCATGCAAATTGTCAGACCGTTTGCAAGCGGAACAAACTCTTCCATTATCGAAACGTCGAAAGTCATTGCCGCCATGGCGAGTTCGACTTTGCCGCGCTCCGTGTAACCGAGAATCTCAAAATTTTTCGGGTTCGCGTCAACGAAGTTTATCAAATTTTTCTGCGTCAACATTACGCCTTTGGGCTTGCCCGTCGAGCCGGAAGTGTAAATGCAATAAGCCAACGCATCACGGGGAATATCGACGTTCAAATTTTCCGCAGAAATATTTTCCGCTTGCGTATCTTCGACGAAAATAATTTTTATGCCGAGCGAATCAAAAAATTTTTTCCGTTGATTGTAAATTTCGTGCGAAGTAATTATGCAATCGGAGCCGGCGTCTTTCAAAACGTATTCAATCCTGTCGTCCGGATAATCCGGCGCAATCGGCAAAAACGCTCCGCCCGATTTTAAAATTCCCTGACGTGCGATGTAAACTTCAAGCCCGCGTTCCAAAATCACGCCGACAATTTTTTCGACACCGACACCGGAATTTTGCAACCGGTGACCGGTTTTATTTGCCGCCGCATTGAGTTCGCGATAAGTCAGAGATTTTTTGTTCGCGATGACGGCAATTTTTTCCGGGAATTTTTCGGCGTTGTCCTGCAATAATCTGTAAGCCGGTTTGTATTCGACTTTCCATTCCGTGTCGTGCAAATTTTTCAACTTCAAATTTTCTTCCGACGAAACAATTTCAACGTCGGAAAGTTTTTCACGAATCAAAAATTCTTTCGTGACCTGCGCGAAACTTCCGGCGAATCCTCGAACCGTTTCTTTGGAATAACTTTGCGGCAGATACTCAAATTCCAAGACGAAATTATTTTTTTCAACGTAAACGTCCAGCCCGAACTCAGCCTTTGCCGCGTCCAAGTCAAGCGAAATTTCTTCGGCAGGTTCGCCGCCGATTTTAATTTCCGGATCGTGTTCGCCCTGATATGCAAAAAGTACGTCCGGTTTAATTTCGTAGCGTCGGCTTATTTCGCCGAACGAAAAAATATCGTGCGACGCGGAGTCGGAAATTTGCCGACCGGTTGCGCCGATAAATTCTTTTATCGAACGTTCGCCGCTCAAGTCACAATAAACCGGGAGAGTCTTAACCAACATTGAAACGGTATCGTTCAGCCGGGAATCGTTGCGCCCGTTGTAAATCGTCGTGAAAATTACGTCGTCGCGATAAAGATATTCGGCAAGCGTGAATCCGAAAACGGCGTTGAAAAATTCGCCCGGCGTAAAATTATTTTCCGCGCAGAATTTTTTCACTGCGTCCGTCGTACAATCCGAAACAATTTTTTCAAAAGCGACTTTGCCGGTCGCTCCGGTATTGAAATCTTTTTTCGGCAGACAATCCGCATCGCAACCGGTAAAAATTTTGTCGTAGTAAGCAATCGCATTTTTAAGCGCGTCCGTCGAACGCAGCCGCTCTTCGTCAAGCGCGAGTTCAAAGCCGGTGAAATTTTCCTTCGACAAAATTTTTCCGTCGTAAGCCGTATTGACATCGGCGAAGAAAATATCGAACGAGTAACCGTCCATGACAATGTGGTGGAAGTCGGCGAAAAGATATTTTTCGTCGCCGTCGTAAATTTCAATCCGGTAAAGCGGGCTGTCCAAAAGCTCAAACGGACGAACCAAATTTTTGACGTTGAGATTTTCCGTCCGATTAACCGAAACCGTCGGCGAAAAATCATCGTGACGTTTCGCGACAATATCGCCGGAATCATTCATCGCCAAAGTCATTTTCAAATACGGGTGCGCGTCAATCGTTTCGGAAATCGCGCCGCGCAATTTTTCAACGTCAACATTTTTTCCGAGTTTGTAAAGCGTCGGTATGTTGTAAATCGTCGTGCCGGGATTTGCAACGCTGTCGATAAAAATTCCGTCCTGCGTCCGCGTCAAAGGATATTCCGTCCGCATTTCGTAAGTGACATTTTCGCCGGATTCGGAAATCAATTCTTCGATTTTCAAAATCGTTTCGTGAGTGCGAAGGTCTTTCGTCCGGAAAGTGATGTTGAAATTTTTTGAGAGCAGGACGTTCAGTTTCATCGCGCCGATTGAGTTCAAGCCGATTGTGTAAATATCGCTGTCGATACCGAAATTTTTGTGACAGACGACGGCTGAAATACAATCGAAAATTTTTTGCTGAGTTTCATTTTCCGGCGGCAAAAATTTTTCGGCGTGAATTTTTTTTCTGACTTTGGTCGGCGGTTTAAGTTGAACGTCGCCGAGCAATTCGGAAATATTTTTCGCCGTGAAAAATCCGGTTGCCGCATCGTACATATCGCGCAAAAATTTTTCAATGCCGGACTTCGCGTAAAGTTCCGGGCGATACTCTGCGCGGAATTTAAAAGCGTCGTCCTCAAGAAAAACTTCGACGCAGAGAGCGGACATCGCGGCGTTGTTCGACATGGGGAGCGCGGAAATTTTTTCGCCCGCCAACTCGTAAACGTCAAAATTTTCTCCCTGATAAGCGCACATCACTTCGGAAGTCACGCCGTACGCCGCCGCGATCTCCGCGAAGGAAAAAATATCCCGGCTCATACTTTCGACGATTTGTCGCCCGGTATCACTCACAAAATTTTCAACGCTTTGCTCCGGCTCCGTCACGCAGACAACCGGCAAAGTTTTAACGAACATACCGACACTTTTTGCCAGCCGCGAATCGCCGCGCCCGTTGTAAATCGTCGTGAAAACTGTTTCGCGTTTGCCGATTTTTTTGGAGAGTGCGACGGCGAAAGCGGAATTGAAAAACGCGTTGAAAGTTATCCCGTTATCGGTGCAGAATTTTTGAACGTCGGCAAGCGGCACGGACGCGGAAAATTTTTCAAACGCAATTCCGGGAGCACCGGAAATATTTTCGTCGGCGGGAGGAATACTTTCCGTGTCCGCGCCGTCAAGAAGGTCTGCGTAATATTTTTTCGCCCGATTGAGTTCGTCGGAGTTGCGGGAATTTTCTTCGTCAAGCGCAAGTTCAAAGCCGGTGTAATTTTCCTCAGACAAAATTTTTCCGTCGTAAGCCGCGTTTATATCGTCAAAGAAAATTTCTTCGGACGTGCCGTCGTAAACAATGTGGTGGAAGTCCGTGAAAAGATAATTGCCTTTCGGCGTGCGATAAATTTCTGCGCGGTAAAGACGTTCGCCGGTCAAATCGAACGGGCGCAAAATATTTTCCGGCAACTTCTCAACGTCATGAACTGTTACGACAGCCGGCGCGTCATCGTTCCGTTCGGCGATAATTTCGCCTTCGTCGTTCACGAAAATTTTTGCTTTAACGTAGGGGTGCGCGTCAATCGCCGCAGAAATTGCCCGTTGAAGTTTTTCGACATCGACACTTTCAGGAACGGGGAGGAGTACCGGCAAATTGTAAATCACCGCGCCGGGATTCGCGTCGCACTCAATGAAAATTCCTTTTTGTGTCTGCGTCAGCGGATAAAATTTTTGCAGGGCGTGAACTGAATTTTGCGGCGACGAATTTAAAAATTTCTCCAGCTTTTCAATCGTATCGTTTTCGACGAGGTCGGCGGTTTTTATAGGCTTGTCGAACGCGTGATACAACATCAAATTCAGGCGCATTGCTCCGATTGAGTTCAGACCCGCCGAATAAATATTTGTCGTCACGCCGAAATTTTTATGCCCGATGACTTCCGAAATGCAATCGAAAATTTTTTGTTGCGTTTCGTTTTGCGGAGGAATTATTTCGGTCGCGTCGGTTTCGGAAATTTCCGGTTCGGGAAGTTTTTTCTTGTCAATTTTTCCGTTGGCAGTCAAAGGCATTTTGTCAATCTGAATCAGAACGTCCGGAACCATGTAGGCTGTCAACGAGCCGGACAAATGTTTTTTGAGTTCGTCAACGTCAATTTTTTTGTCGGCGGTGAAGTAGCCGGCGAGATAATCTTCCGTCTCGCTTTTTTTGACGACGACGACGCAAGTTTTAATCCCGGCGAATTTGTTCATGACGGTTTCAATTTCTCCGAGTTCGACGCGAAGTCCGCGAAGTTTAACCTGATTGTCTGTTCGTCCGTGAAATTCGACTTCGCCGTCCGGCAAAATCCGTGCAAGGTCGCCGCTCTTGTACGCCGGCGTGTC
>CAJOFG010000052.1:4759-11758 GCA_905233965.1 uncultured Selenomonadaceae bacterium | reverse complement strand
AAGTTGCATTGCCGACGGTCGTACTTTTCATAAAAGTTGTGAGGTAAGGAGTTGTAAAATCGTTACGAACAATGCCGGTCGTGTTGCCGGAAAAATCTTTTGCCGTGAAATTTGTTCCCAAACTTTGTCCCGTCGGCATATCAACATGACCGTAGGACGTAACTTTCAATTCGGAATTTTGCGTGACATTCAACAAACCGGTACTTTTGTCGGCACCCGTCGCGGAATTGTAAAGCGCGATATTGTTTCCTTCCGCAACAATTTTATTTGCCGTCACGTTGCCCAAAAAAACAATGCCGCCTGTAATATCGCTGTCGGTGGTGACTTCGGGCAAATTGCCGGTAGAAATAAAATTTGAAATTGCATCTTCGGAAATTGTGCGTGCGGAAACGGTAAGCGACCCGACGTCAACCTGCGAACCCGCTCCGAAAATTACACCGCTCGGATTCAACAAAAACACATCAATACCCGGTGCATTGATAGTTCCGTAAATTTCGGAAATTTTATTCCCGTCCACGAGATTTAAAATTTTTTGCATATTTTCAAATTTGACGATTTCGTTCACACCGATTGAAAAATCATTCCATTTGATGAAGGAATTGAGATTTGCACCTTCCCCCGTGATATTCATTGTGTCGCCCGAAGATACAATGCTTGCGATGTGTTGCATATCATGATTATTTTCAGGCAAAGCGTGCGCGTAATGACCGCCACACACAGAGCGCGGCAGTGACAAGCGCACCAATTTTTTTCTTCCAAGTCTTACCGGTTTTCATGGTTCAACAACCCCTTATTTAAACAGGATTTTCGATTATATCCTCGTCGGACAGCATAATATACCGTTTAATCGTTTTTTGTCCATAAAAATTTTTTCAAAAAAATTCCCCGCTTCGGAGAACTTGTCAAAAAAAAGTAGACAACTCTTTTTTGAATTGTCTACTTTTACTTTACCGGTTCAGTTTCTTTTATTTCTTCAATCGTCAACATTTTATCAGCTCGACTTAAAGAAAACTTTTTCGTCTGATTATTTTTTTCGTTCGAGCAAAAATTTTACCAAGTCGCGCAAAAAGTCAGCTTCGTCACCGAAAATTTTCAGCGCTTCCAAAGCGTCTGCAACCGCTTCCTCCGATAATTTTTTCGCTTCCTCCAACGAAGTCAAAGTGACGTAAGTCGATTTTTGATTCCGTTCGTCACTGCCTACCGGTTTACCCAAATTTTTTTCGTCGCCGACAAAATCCAAAATGTCATCGGTGATTTGAAAAGCAAGTCCGAAATTTTCCGCGTATCGCGTCAAAGCATTTAACCGGTCGCTTGATGCGCCGGCAAGAATTGCGCCGGCACGAATCGATGCCCGGAAAAGTGCACCCGTTTTGCAGAGGTGCATTTTTTTCAGTGTCGGCAGGTCGATTTTTTTTCCTTCCGACTCCAAGTCTGTCGCTTGCCCGCCGACCATTCCGGACGCACCCGCCGCGACTGCCGCCTCTTCGACTGCCGCCATTAAAATTGACGAGCGAACATTTTTTTGCCGGAGCATGACTTCAAACGCCAAAGTCAAAAGAGCGTCGCCGGCAAGAATCGCGTTTGCCTCACCGAAAACTTTGTGGTTCGTCAACTTTCCGCGCCGGTAGTCGTCGTTGTCCATCGCCGGCAAATCGTCATGAATCAACGAATAGGTGTGAATCATTTCGACGGCACAGGCGAACGTCAAAAAATTTTCTCCGCTGCCTTTTTTTATCGCGTCCGCCGCCGCCATCAAAAGCAACGGGCGAATACGTTTTCCTCCCGCCATCAAACTGTATTCCATCGCCTGCATCATTTTTTCGTTTGCCCCGACGGTTTCGTGCAACTCGCTGAGTAAATGCGCGTTGATTTTTTCTATTCTCTCTTCCGGTATCTCCAACATTTTTTTCACCTGCTCCGTAAAAGTAAAAAGCCGGAGTAAAATCCGGCACGCGAAAAATTATTTTGAGATCGCGTCAAGTATCCCGTTCACGAAACGCCCGGATTCGTCCGTTCCGTACTTTTTTGCAAGCTCTACGGCCTCGTTGATAATGACGGCAGACGGATTCTTATCTTCGGCAAATTTCAATTCGTAAACGGCAAGACGCAAAATATTTCTGTCGGCCGTCGCGATACGCGCAAGCGACCAATTTTTTTTGAGATAAGATTTTATGATTTCGTCGATTTCTTGAAGATGAGCCCTCGTCCCGGTCACGGCATCGCTGACGTAGAGCAAATTTTTTTGACTTAATTTTTCGCTTTCTTCCGTCGCGGTTTCCACGGCAAGATTTTCATAAAATTCGCGCTCGGTTTCTTCGCCGTCGTTGAACTCCAGCTGAAACAGAGCTTTGAACGCCGCTTCACGCGCAACGCTTCGGAAATTTTTTCTCAATTTAAATTCCTCTCGGGACGTGCGGAAAAAATTTTTTCGTCCGGCTTAAAGAAACCGGGAACGACGCAATTTTTCCGGCAAATGTTTGTCCGCAAACATCAATGTTTTGTTAATCAAATCGTCGCCTTCATCAAAACGCGAGCCGATATACAAGCCGACCATTCCGCACATAAACGCAAACAGCGTCGTGAAAAATCCGAAAATCAAAATTGCCGCGCCGACAATCACGCCGGCGATGAATCCGATTTTCCTCATGCGGTGTTCTTCAAAAAAATCCGCAAGTAAACTTTTGACGCTTTCCCACATAAAAAATTCACCAACTATTTAAGCATACGTTTTTTCTTGGAAACTTCCGGCGCATTTATTCCGACGACGCGAATATAAATTTCAACTTCGGATATTGCGAAAATTTTTTCCAATTCCTCTTTAACCGCGTCAACCAAAATTTTGCCGACTGACTCTGCGGAATTGTTCGGTTCCAAAACGAGCTCGAAATGAATTTGGAGCGGAGATTGTTCGTCCGCTTTTTCAACGACCAAGTCTGCTTGATAAACGGCGGGAATTTCGATAACGGCACGTCCCGCCACGCGACGAATCGCTGACGACTCCACATTGATTATCCCGTACTCCGTTCTTTGCAAAAGAAAATTTTTACTGCCGACGGTTTTCCCGAAGAAAAAATTTTCTTTCCGTCCGGAGTCTCCGAATAAATTTTTGATTTTGTTTATCACGACGACACCTATACAACGCGCCTTTCACGCTCGGCGACCGCATGAGTTACCTCTGTGACTTTCACTTCGATCGGTATTCCGGTCATCTCTGTTGCCGTTTGCAAAGCTTCATTCACCGTGCGATTTATTTTTTCGCTCGTTTCCGGTGCGGAATAACCTTGTCCGAGAGTTATGTCCAAAAAAATTTTTACCGGAATTTCTCCTTCCGTCCGGACAACTTTCGGTGTGACTTCACGAACTCCGGGAACGGTCAACGCGGCACGTTCGACGACTTCGGAAATTGCTTCCAAAGTTATTTTTACTTCGCTTGACGAACCTTTTTGCAACTCAACCTCTTTCGTCGTACCGGATTTTTTCTTTTCAGTCGAAAAGACCGCCGCGAGTAAGCACAAACTTGCAAGGAACATCACGGCGATAACCGCCAAAGTTTCCGGACGCGAAATTAAATGTTGCAATTCGTTTTGCCATACCTGCGCCGGAATGAAGTGCAGGCAAACGCCCGCACTCACGACCGACACCGACATCACCGCGAGAACATACAAAAGCAATAACAGGCGGGTAATTATGCCCATGAAACTTTTACACCTCCCGGTTTGCCGAAAAATTTTCCGGAATCAACGAAATCAGTGAACGCGAACTTCTTCAACTTTTTCCTCTTCTTCCGGGAAACTTACGCCTTGTACATTTACGTTGACTTCGACGACGGAAAGTCCGGTCATCGTTTCGATGGCGCGTTTGATATTTTCTTGAGCCGCAAGCGCCACGTCCGGAATACGCACGCCATATTTGACGATAATGTACAAATCGACTGCCGCTTCACGTTCGCCGACTTCGACCTTAACGCCTTTGGAGAAATTTTTTCTGCCGAGCATTTCCGCAATGCCGCCGACGAGTCCGCCGCTCATTCCGGCAATCCCGTCAATTTCCGTTGCCGCCAATCCGGCAATGATGCTGACGACTTCGTCCGCAATTCTCACCGTGCCGAGACCGTTATTGCTTTTCAACAAATCTTTTTCTTCCATCAGGAAAAACCTCCTTATAAAAATTCGACATTACGCCGATTAAGTTCAGCAAGAGGATATTCGCCGGAAAAGTGAAAATTCCCTGCAACTTTTTTTGCCGGAAATTTTTTTGTGTCGTAAATGCATTTCCCGGCGTTGAATAAAATCCGAAAAAAATAACCGCCGGCGCGGTTCATTTTCCTCATTGTCGCATCGTCGAAACAAGATATAATCCGAGAAACGCGGCAGCAAATCCGAACAAAATATTTGCGATTACGTTTGCCGTTGCCGAAAAAAAATTTCCCGCCCGAATCAAATTCAGCGTTTCCATACTGAACGACGAAAAAGTTGTGAAACCGCCCAAAAATCCGACAGTCAACAACAGGCGCAAATTTTCCGGAACGGTTTGAAAAGCGTTTGCCAAAGGTGATAAAAATCCGAGAATCAACGCGATTAAAAAACTTCCGAGAGTATTCACAAACAAAGTCCCGAACGGAAACCCGGCTCCGAATTTCGCGGCAATAATCGTTGTCGAAAGATACCGGCAGACGGCACCCAAACCGCCGCCTAAAAAAACGCAGATGCAGTGCATGGTGTTGCCTCCCGAAAAAAATTTTCACCACTTTTGAACGCCCTTGCCCGCGACGAATCCGGCAACCGCAATAAGCAAGGCGAAAATTTCCAGCCGCCCGGCAACCATCATCACGGCGCATAAAAATTTATCGAAGTTCGTCAAGTACAAAAAAGTTGACGGCTCACAAATTCCCGGCAAAACTCCGGTATTCGTCAAACAGGCAACGGAAATTGCAACGGCGGTTGAAAATGCCGGTCGAACGACGCTGAGCAGAGCGGAGCAGACAAAAAGAGTTACCGCCGCCATGAAAAAGAATCCCAAAACCCTCCCGACAATTTCCGGCGACACCGGATTTTTATTTATCCGGATACTTGTAATCATGTTCGGGTGCATTGTCTTTTCGAGTTCGGAGCCGGCACTCTTCCAAAGAATCAGGAACCGGATAATTTTCAAGCCGCCCGTCACCGAACCGATACAGCCGCCGAGAAGTGCCGTGACGAAAACCATAAACCGATCGAAGTCGTGCGAATGTTCGATTGATGTCAAATGAAATCCGGTTGTACTGATAAAAGATGTGACGTGAAAAAATGCGTAACGAAAAACTCTGTTCGCGTCCGCAGACGGGTGACGCAGAAGCGAATGTAAAAAAATAAATCCGACGCAAACAAAAATCGTCGCCAAAAGAGTTCTGACTTCCGAGTCGGTGAAAAAAATTTTTGCCTTCGCCGCCAAATTATTTTTTATCCGTCGAATGTAATTCGCAACGTCCGCCCAAGTTTTTGACTCTTTATTCGTTTTCGGCGGGCGCAGGGAAAAAATTATCCGGTAAAGCAACAAAATATTCAAACAGGCGGCAAGCATCGAAAAAGCCGCCGCGTATTGAACATAAATATTTTCGCGTCCCGGAAAAAAATTTCCTCCGCCGGTTGAAATACATCTCATCGACATTAAAAGCGAATCCCAAAAATTCAGTCCCGCCGCGTTGAACAGAGCAAAACTCAGCAAAGTCATTCCGCAATAAATTTTTATGACGCGCTTTGCCATGTTGTTCATCTGTCCGAACATCGGGCTGAAAGATTGTCCCTGCGTCAACGATAACGACAGACCGAAACAGCCGCCGACTTCCGGCATGACGGTCACGGTTAAAACCAAAAAAATCAGTGCGCCGAACCACATTTCCAAACTCTGCCAAAGTTTCAAAATATACGGAGAATCGATCGGCAAAATCGAAATGCCCGACGAAGTGAAATTCGATACCGTGTCCAATGCCGCGTCGATTAAATTTATTTTGTCGAAAAACAAAATCGGAACCAGACCTATGGCGGACAGCAACGGGTAAATAAAAATCATTGACAAAGCCGCCTCGACCGCCGGAAGTCGCCGCCGATGATTTTTTCCCGAAAAAACAAAAAACGCTCCGACGAACGCCGTCAAAAATCCGGTGAGCAAAAAAATTTTCGCCGTGTCCGGTTCGTGCATGACTTCGACGGCATAAAAAACCGGGACGAAAAATATTATCGAAAACGCGATTAAAACATTCCCATGAAGGTTAAAAATAATTTTTATGTCCATGAAAAAATTTTTTCCTCAACAAAAAAAAATTATGTCAACGCCGTTACTTCCGCAAATTTTATTTCGGGAATTTTTTCAAGCAAGTTTATTTTGTTCGCCAAAGAGTAAAATTTTTTCAGCGCGGTCAAGCCTTCCGGGTTCAAATCCCACTTTATCACGCCGCCCAAATATTCGTTCAACTCGTCGAAGGTGAATTTTTTTTCCGGCAGGACGGAATTTATCGCCGCAGATTTATTTTTTATTCCCGCGTTCAAGCCGGAGAAAATTTTTTCGTAAACCTCTTGCAAAAGTTCCGGAGAAGTTTCCGCAAAATTTTTTCGCGCCGCAAAGACTGCATAAACCATTTCCGAACCTGTCAGTTTGTACCACTCCGCGCCCAAATCGTATTGCAAAAAATTTTTTTCGTGCAGGTACAAATACAGCGCGTCGTCCCCGATAAAAAGCGCGGCGGCGGCATCGCCCGGCACCGGATTTTCCGGCGTGAGATTTTCCGTCGCGTACTCCGGGACAATGCCGTAACTTTCGCTCAAAATTATTTTCAGCAGACAATGCGCCGTTGCCGACTTTGTCGTTATCAAAACTTTTTCGCCGTGCAACTTTTCAATCGGCTTTTTCGACAGCAAAATGATACTCGTGACATCTTTTTTCGCACGAATACAAACGTCCGGCAGGAGCAAAAGATTTTCGCTTTGCCTGGCGTATTCGATTGACGACATCATACTCACGTCG
>CAJOFG010000052.1:0-4632 GCA_905233965.1 uncultured Selenomonadaceae bacterium | reverse complement strand
AAAAATTTTTTACGGACGAATTTCTTCAACGCCGCCCATGTAGGGAACAAGTGCCTTCGGAATTTTAACCGAGCCGTCCTCCTGCTGATAATTTTCCAAAATCGCGGCAACGGTTCTGCCCACCGCAATTCCGGAGCCGTTGAGCGTGTGAACAAATTCCGGCTTGGATTTATTGTCGCGACGGAATTTTATATTCGCTCTGCGCGCCTGATAATCCGTGCAGTTCGAGCATGAAGAAATTTCGCGGTATTTGTCCTGCGCCGGCATCCAAACTTCAATATCGTAAGTTTTCGCGGAAGTGAAACTCATGTCGCCGGTGCAGAGCATGACGACGCGATACGGAATTTCCAAAATTTTTAAAACGTCCTCCGCCGCCTCAACCATCGTTTCGAGTTCTTGCCAAGAATCTTCCGGCTTTGTGAATTTAATCAACTCGACTTTATTAAATTGATGCTGACGGATAAGACCGCGAGTATCTCTTCCGGCGGCTCCGGCTTCGGCGCGGAAACAGGCGGTGTAGCAGGAAATATATTCCGGCAAATTTTCCGCAGATAAAATCTCGTCGCGGTGATAATTCGTCGTCGGGACTTCGGCGGTCGGCACGAGATAATATTCGGTGTTCTCAAGTTTGAACATATCTTCGGCAAATTTCGGAAGTTGCCCGGTGCCGATCATGCTGTCCCGGTTGACGATGTAAGGCGCGAGCATTTCTTTGTAGCCGTGTTTCGTCGCGTGCAAATCCATCATGAAATTTATACAAGCACGTTCGAGACGCGCACCGAGTCCGCAGTAAAAAGTGAAACGTGCGCCGGTAACTTTGGCGGCTCTGTCGAAGTCCAAAATTTTCAAATCGTCGCCGAGTTCCCAATGTGCTTTCGGGGTGAAGTCAAATTTTTTCGGTTCGCCGACGCGACGAATTTCCGGATTGTAACTTTCGTCCGGTCCGACGGGGACATCTTCTTTCGGCATATTCGGGATGCCGAGCAAAAAGTCGCGGAGTTTCCCTTCGACTTCGCGGAGTTGTTCGTCGAGCGCGGAAATTTTTTCTCCGACGGCTCTCATTTCTGCGGAAATTTCCGTCGTATCTTCGCCGGCTTTTTTCATCGCGCCGATTTTTTTCGACGTGGAATTTCTCAAACTTTTCAACTGTTCGCCTTCGCTCAAAATTTCGCGGCGTTTCTTTTCAAGTTCGGTAAAGCCGTCAAGGCTCAAAGAATTGTTTCGATTTTTCAACATTGTTTGAACGACTTCGATATTGTCGCGTACAAATTTCATGTCAAGCATTTAAGTTTTCCCCTCCGTAAATTTTTAGGATGCGGATTATTATATTCGGCGGCAATTTTTTTTGCAAGCCGGAACGATTTTTAAAAAGCACCGGACAGCCGGAAATTTTTTCGATAAACTTTTTTCCGACCGACGCAAACGCAATCAATTACCGAAATCAGGTCGCGTCGGTAAAGTAAGAATGTGAGACGTGACACGAAAACTTATTCGCAACTTGAAAAAATTTCTGCGCTGTTGCAAAATATGCAGGAGGTCTGATTATGGTTGCCGAACGAAAAATAATTATCGAACGGCTTGAGGAAATTTTATCTGAAGTCGAACTGCTTGCAAAATATAAATGTGAACTTGCCGAACTGTAAATTATTTTTCCGGAGGGAGTGCAGAAAATGATTTTAAAATTGAAACCGGCTTGCAAAGATTATTTGTGGGGCGGACATCGAATCGCTGACGAGTACGGCGTTGAGTACGACGGCGAAATTTTGGCTGAAGCTTGGGAGTTGTCTTGTCACCCGGACGGCTTGTCGATTATCGCGAACGGAAAATTTGCCGGAAAAAGTTTGCGCGAATTTATCGAAGTTAACGGTCACGAAGTTTTGGGGACGCATTGTCGGCGTTTCCGCGAGTTTCCGATCCTCACAAAATTTATCGACGCGAAAGACAATTTGTCGATTCAAGTCCACCCGAGCAACAGCTTTGCACTCAAAAACGAGGGGCAGTACGGCAAAACAGAAATGTGGTACATTTTGGACGCGGAACCCGGCGCGTTTTTGTATTACGGTTTCAAGGAAGAAATCAGCCGCGAAGAATTTGCCGAACGGATTAAACAAAATACTTTGCTTGAAGTTTTAAACGCCGTGCCGGTTAAAAAAGGCGATACGCTTTTCATCGAGTCCGGAACTTTGCACGCGATTGGCAAAGGAATTTTGCTTGCCGAGATTCAACAAAATTCAAACGTCACTTACCGGATTTACGACTACGGGCGCGTAGGCGCGGACGGAAAAAAACGCGACCTTCATATCGAAAAAGCTTTGGCGGTTACAAATCGTATTCCGATTGTCAAGAGCGGGACAAATTATCCGCACGTTGCCGACTGCGATTATTTCACGGTGGACAAATTAAATCTGGACGGAAATTTAACTTACCGGGTACAAGGCACGGTTAAGGAAGATTCTTTTTTGTCGATTTTGATTTTGGACGGAGCCGGCACAATCCGGAACGACGGCGAAAAGTTGGAGTACAAAAAAGGCGACTCGTTATTTTTGCCGGCAAATTCCGGCGACTGGCAAATCGAAGGAAAATGTGATGCACTGCTCACGACAATCCGGGAAAAGGCAAGTCCCATTCGCGTCGGTGTGAATTTGAACACGGCGGAAACTCAAATCGGAATTGTTGACGACCAAAATAATTTAATCGCGCTTAAAAAAAATCCGACTCATCCGGAACGCAAGCCGGAAGAAATTTGTTTGGAAATTGCCGAAAATATTCTTGCCATGTTGGCTGAAGAAAAAATTCCTCTGGATCAATGCGTCGGGGTCGGTATCGGTTCTCCGGGAACGATTGACCGCCGGAAAGGAAAAGTAATTTACTCGAACAACATCAAATGGCAAAATGTTTCGATAGGAAAAATCATCGGCGAAAAAATTCCGTGTCCGGTGCGAATTGCAAACAATGCGGATTGCGCGGCGTTGGGTGAAGCGGTTGCCGGAGCCGGGAAAAATGTCGGTGACGTTGTGCTGTTCACTCTCGGAAACGGAGTAGGCGGCGGAATTATTTTGAACGGTGAAGTTTTTGAAGGCGGGAGCATTGGCGGCGGCGAAGTCGGTCATCAAACAATTCAAATCGGCGGCAAGCAATGCAGTTGCGGACGCAAAGGTTGCCTTGAGGCTTACGTTTCGATTCCGGCACTTTTGGATTCTGCGGAGAAAGTTTGCGGCGAAAAAATTTCTCTCCCGGAAATTTTTGAACGCAATGAAAAAGGCGACGAAAAAATTTCGGAAGTCGTCGATCAATACGCCGAAATACTCGGTCAGGGGATAACAAATATCGTGAATATGTTCCGTCCGCAGATGATTATTTTGGGCGGTGACTTGTCGCCTTACGTCGGAAAAATTATTCCGTCGCTGAAAAAAATTCTGTCGGAAAATTGTTTCGGCGGCGACAGCGGAGTCATTCCGGAAATTGTCACTGCGGAATTGGGCAACAACGCCGGAATTATAGGCGCGGCAAATTTATAAGTCGGCAAAAGAATTTTTTTGAGCGAAAAATTTTATTCGGATTGAGTTTGCAAAAAATCCGGCATAATTTTTCGGGCAGGTGAATCCTTACGAAATGAAAACTCTTTCCGAAAATTTGAATAACGCTCAAACCGAAGAAGAAGTCAAAAATCTTTTCGCAAAATTTTTGACTTCTCAAACTCGATATAAAAAATGTTTGCTCAGTAATTTAGAGCAGATAAGGTAATAAGTTATTCTCAAAAAAATCAAGAATGTCCGCTACTTTGGAAGTATCTCGCCACATGTAGTAGTTTTTGGTATATTCTTGAAACCAGAATGCAATCTCTCTGTTGCGTCGCGGATCTCTTGTGATGTCACCCGCGAAAACAATCCAAAAAGGCAGAATATCTTGTGAATAAATTTTGCCGGTTTGTCGAAGGATTTTCATAAGACCGGGTGTAAAATATTTACAACATCTTTCGTGAGCATTTCCGCGTCCGGCTTGAATATTTGTATTCTCTACCCAGCCGTCTTGGCGTTTAATTTCTCCAAATAAAATTTTTTCATTCCTCAAATTTCTTATGGCGAAATCCATAGAAATTCCCCAAGATTTTCCGCTTACGTCCACATTGTAAATTTCACTCAAAACACTTTGCGGTAAAGGGTAGTCCGAATATATATTGCCAAATTCTGCGGGATGTCTGTCAATTAAAAATGTATTCGGAAAAACGGAATCAAGTGCAAGTTGCATAGATTCTTGAAATAATTCTTCGGTTGTTAACGCTTTTGCACCGCTTAAAGTTTGCCAATTGGTGCGTTTTCTCAACTCTTGAGTCGCCAAAAAAAACTCCTCCTACAAACTTTTAAAAAATTCTTCAAGTGTTATTCCGAAACCGTCAGAGATTTTTTGCGGGAGAGTAAAAGTAACCCGTTCTTCATTCCCGATTACCAACGCGCTTATTCGTGGGACAGAGACGACGCCGAATTGCTGTTCGATGATCTGAAAGAATTCACCGACCATGTGATCGCGCATAAGGACAAAAGCAATTATTTCCTCGGCACAATCGTCTCGTATATCAACGCCGACGATGCACGCGAGATCATCGACGGGCAACAACGCATCGTTTCATTGCTC
>CAJOFG010000051.1:4482-12184 GCA_905233965.1 uncultured Selenomonadaceae bacterium | reverse complement strand
ATCGAGTAAGACTTAAATTTTTAAGCATCGATTGTTGATAGCGGAATCCCCCGCCTTTAGGCGTGGGGAGTTTGTCAAAGCAAAAATCCCTCCGAAGATTTTTTTCTCCGAAGGGATTCTTTTATGAACCGGAAATTATTTTTCACTCCGTCGAGGTCGAACTTTTTTCCAAAACGGCTTTTTTATCTTTGCCGAAAATTTTCTGTACAATATTTTGAACAACAACAAAGAAAACCGGGATTAAAAATATTCCCAAGAATGTCGCAACGGTCATTCCGCCGACAACCGCCACGCCCATTGAATTTCGCGCCGCCGAACCTGCGCCGGTAGCCGTCGCCAAAGGCAAGCAACCGATTATAAACGCAAATGAAGTCATCAAGATAGGACGCAAACGCAAACCTGCCGACTCCAAAGACGCTTTAACCGTTTCCATGCCTTTATCCGTTCTGACCTTCGCAAATTCGACAATCAATATCGCATTTTTCGCCGCAAGTCCCATAATCATGATAACGCCTATCTGCATATAAACGCTGTTTTGGAAACCGGGATTGCCCACGCCGAAAGTATTTGTGTAGAAATTCAAAACGTATTCGCAGAGAAGTGCGCCGAAAACTCCGGTGGGAACAGTCATCAAAACGGAGAACGGCACCGACCAACTTTCATACAGCGCGGCGAGGCACAAGAATACGAATATCAACGCCAACGCCATAACCTGTCCCGTCGAACCGGATGCTTTTTGTTCTTCGCGGGATTGTCCCGACCATTCAACGCCGAACCCTGTCGGTGCAACTTGGTAAACGACTTCGGTTAAAGCCGTCATTGCCTGACCGGAGGAATAACCTTCAGCCGGCATACCTTGAATCAATACGGAGCGTTTACCGTTAAATCTGGTGACCTGCGTCGTGCCGGTGTTGAGTTTGTAACTTATCAAAGTATCGAGCGGAACAAATTGCCCGTTTGAACCTCTGACGAACATAAATTTCAGCATATCGACTTCACCGCGAAAATAAACGTCCGACTGCATGACAACTTTGTAAGTCCGTCCGAATCTGTTGTAATCGTCAACCTGCATACCGCCGAAATTGACTTGCAACGCGCTGTAAACGTCCGCAAGATTTACGCCGAGCATTTCAATTTTTTTCTGATCGAGTTCATATTTGTAGCTGGGCGCAGTCACGCTGAAAGAAGTTGTTACGCCCTGAAGTTCCGGACGCTCATTTGCCGCCTTGACAATTTGATCGGTTATGTCGGCAAGGTCATTGTCCGAGTGACTTTCCAAGTCGATAAGTTGCATTGTCAGACCGCCGACTTGACCGAGACCCGGCAACGAAGGCGGGTTAAAGCCGATAACAAATGCTTCCGGTGCAACGCCGTTTCCGACCATGAAAACATTGTTAATCGCGGCAGCCGCCGACTTCTCAAAGTCTTTTCGTTCAGCCCAAGGATGCAGACTCAAAAACAATGTCGCCGCAGAAGACTTCGTACCGCTCGAAACGACATCGTAACCGGCAACCGAAATAACATCTTTAATGCCGGGAACATTTTCGCGAATGGCATCGGCAACCTTGTCCGTCGTCATTGAAGTTCTGTTCAACGAAGTACCTTCAGGCATCATAACCGCCGCCACGAAGTAACCCTGATCCTCGTCGGGAACAAATGTTGACGGCAAAACTTTGAACAGCAAACCCGTCAAGCCGCAGACAATAAGCATAAAGATAACGGCAAATTTTGTACCCGAAATAACTTTTGCGACAATGCCGACGTAAGAATTTTTTGTACGTTCAAACCAATTATTGAAAGCGTCAAAAAATTTGCTGAAGAAATTTTTCTTGCCGTGTTCGTGCGGCTTAAGAATCATTGCACAAAGAGCCGGCGTCAAAGTCAGCGCAACAAATGCCGATAAGCCCATAGACACGGCGATTGTCAGCGCGAATTGCCGGTACAAAATTCCCGTCATTCCTCCGAGAAAAGCTATCGGGATAAAGACAGCCGACAAAACGAAAGCGATAGCTACAACCGGTCCTTGAACTTCTGCCATTGCAACTTCCGTTGCCTCAACCGGACCGAGTCCGCGCTCCATATGCTGTTCGACGTTTTCTATAACAACTATCGCGTCGTCAACGACAAGACCGATTGCCAAAACCATCGCGAACAAAGTCAGCGTGTTAATCGTGAAGTCCAGCACCGTAAACGCCGCGAATGTTCCCAAAAGCGAAACCGGTACAGCCAAAAGCGGAATAACCGTTGCCCGGAAACTTTGCAGGAAAATAAAAATTACCAACACGACAAGAACCAACGCTTCAAAAAATGTGTGCGCGACTTCGTTAATCGACGCTTTGATAAATTCCGTGTTGTCGAGAATTTGACCGTATTTGATGCCCTGCGGCAAATTTTCTTCAGCCTCTTTGAGGATTCGTTTAACTTCGCCGATTGTTTCGAGAGCGTTTGCATCACTTGTCAAGTTGATGATGAACGGCACGGAAGTATTTCCGTTGAACTTGCCGACATATGTATTTGACTTTTGCCCGATTTCGACACGCGCAACGTCTTTCAAGTAAACAAATGCGCCCGCGTCACCGGTTTTCAAGATGATATTTTCAAATTGCTCCGGCTTTTCCAATCTGCCTTGAATTTGTCCGGTGTATTCTTTCTCTTGTCCTTGCGCCACCGGCAATTTACCTATTGCACCCGCCGCCGCTTGTGCGTTTTGCGTTTTGATCGCGTTTTGCACGTCGGCAACCGTCAAACCGAAGTTTGCCAGTTTCTCCGGATTTATCCAAACGCGCAAAGCATAATCCGCGCTTAAAATCTGGACTTGACCGACACCTTTAACGCGTTTCAAATCGTCGGCAATGTAAATGTCGGCATAATTCTTTATAAATGCCGTATCGTAAAGTCCGTTGTCGCAGTAAAAAGCAAAAACCATCGACATATCCTGCGAAGATTTTGCGGTTGTCACGCCGCCGGCAATAACCGTTTCCGGCAAGTTTGCATTTGCTGAGGCAACATTATTTTGAACTTTAACCGAGTCCATGTCGCCGTCCGAACCGACTTCAAAAAAAACATTCAACGAATAACTTCCGTCATCGTTCGAGTATGAACTCATGTAGTCCATACCTTGCGTACCGTTTACGCGATTTTCAATAACCTGCGCGACGGATTGATTGACAACGCCGGCATTTGCGCCGGTGTAGTAAGCATTGACATTTATTGTCGGAGGAGAAATATTCGGGTACTGCGCGATCGGCGTATTCAGTCCCGCAATTATTCCGATAAGGCTGATGATAATTGCAATGACGATGGCAAAAACCGGTCGGTGAATAAAAAATTTAGCCATGCTTTACCCACCTCACTTGTTTCCGGTTCCGACATCAAAAACTTTTTCGCTCGGTGTGAATGAGAAATCCATATCCTTTGCGGTAACTTCCGTCACCTCCAAAGGCATTCCGTCACGCAACATTGTCAAACCTTCGACGATAACCAAATCATCCGGTTTCAAGCCGTCTTTAACGATATAGTATGAACCGATTTTTTCGCCGAGAGTAATTTTTTTGACGACAGATTTATTGCCTTCGGCGACGATAACCATAGTTTCGCCCAGAAGTTGTTGCAGGGCGCGTTCGGGAACGAGCATTGCATTGGGAATTTTCAGACCGTCAATTTCGACACGCGCATACATTCCCGGAACGAGCAAGCCTTCGGGATTTTGAAAAATTGTGCGGATTGTCAAAGTGCCGGTTTCATTTCCCATCGTTCTGTCGTATTCGGCAAACTCTCCCGGAAACGGATAACTTGAACCGTCGGCCAACTTCAACGAAATTTTCAGCGGCGGATATCCTGCACCGGATTCGCCGGAGTTAAGTCCGCCTCTTGAAATTCTCAAATATTCCTGTTCTGAAACGGCAAACTGTACAAAGACAGGATCAACTTCGCCGATTGTTGCAAGTGCCGTACTTCCGGCTGTCGAAAGAGTCCCGACGGGTACATCGTCAATGCCGAGCCTGCCGCTCATCGGCGCGTAAACGAAAGTATCGGCAAGGTCGGCCTGTGCCTTTTGCAAAAGTGCTTCATTTGCGGCGACTTCCGATTCCTGCGATTCGACGGTTGCACGCTGATTGACGAGAGTCTGTTCGGATATTGCGTGCGATGCCCAAAGTTCTTCGTCACGTTGAAGGTCTATGCGTTCTTTTGACAAAGAAGTCCGGGACTTGGCAAGGTTCGCTTCGGCTTGAAGGACTGCCGCTCTGTATTGCCTGTCGTCTATCTTGAACAAAACTTGTCCCTCTGAAACGTCTTGCCCGCCTTTGACATATTTTTCAATGACGGAGCCGCTGACTTTCGATTGTACTTTCATTTCGTCGCGGTCTACAACTTGTCCGCTGTACGATAAAGTCAACGGCGCATTTGTCGATAAAACTTTAATCGCCTTGACTCTCGTCGGCATTTCCTCCGCCGCCTGATTTTCGGCATCGTCACCGCCGCAGCCCGTCAAAAACAGTGCCGCTGCGGCAAGAACTGCAGCCGGAAATATTTTCATCATGATTAAAATTTCTCCCCTCTCGTATTTGTTTTGAATGTCTTTATTAAAAAATACCTCCGTAAAATCCGGAGGTATCATATACGAAAAAAAAATATTTTTCAACAATCGGCAAGGTTTTATTTTGCGTTTCATTCAATTCAGTTGAGTGTACGATACGGAGAAATTCTGGCACCCTTCATGGAAAATTCGACTGCCAAACCTTTTTTGTCGAGCTGATAAACCCACACGCCGTTTGCAACAATGGTTGCGTCGGCAAAAGTTCCGCCGTTCACTCCGTCGCTTGCCTGTGCGGAAACTTCACTGCCGAATTTGATACTGCCGGAAATAAATCTGTCCCATGCCTGCTTATTTGCAATGAGGAAAAGCAAATCGTATTCCTTCGCGCCGAAATTTAATCCGACGCTGACTTCTTTCATCTTCACATAAATTTTTTCGCCGGTGTTATTGTTCACGGCAACTCCGCGCCCGTGATCGTCACCAAAAAATCCGAGTTTGACGGCTGACGCGCTGATCGTGCAGTAAGCGTAAGCATTTGCGACCGCCGATCTTGCTCCCGGATATTTTTGATACACACGCTCCAAAACTTTACCTCTCATTTCGTCCAATTCGGCGCGTTGTTGGTCGGGCGTTGCCTTTGCCGCAAATACCGTGCCCGCCGTCATCAAGACCATTGCGAACAATATCAGCCGGAAAAAATTTTTCTTCATTGAAATGCACCTCAAAAAATTATTTTTACAAAAAACGGACTCAACAATAATTGCCGAGTCCGTCCCGTCAAAAGACGCAAAAAATCACCGCATTACTGTTTATCTCCTCTTATTGAAGACCAACCGGATCCGAGGTCGGAATAACCGAACCAATTCGCTGAAGCATCCCAGTTGAATTTATAGCGTCTGCCGTTATTATCTTTTTCAAAAGCCAAAATCAAATCGCCGTTTTTCAACGCCACGAAGTAAGGATATGCGCCTTTTTCGTGAGCGTAATTTTGGCTGTCAACGTAAATTTCCAATGTTCCTTTGGACGGCGAATATCCGTAAAGGCAAGCGCGTTCGACGGATTCGAGCGAATAGAAAAAGTCGCCGTTGGAAGTGTTTTTAAATACGCGGAATGTGTAGCCGTACGGAACTTTCGGCAGGTGTGCGTCGTCAATTCTCTTGTCGTCCATCCACACTATGAAGTGCATTTGGTTCTCGCTCTTCGCTTGCAAAAGTTTGCGAGCCTGAATTTTGAGTATGCCGTAAGGCGTGGTGAACTCTTCCGACAAAGCTTGATCGTTCTTCATTCCTTCGGTAAAGTTTTGCGCCTCGTAAGTCATTTGGTAAGACTCTGCGAAACACACCGCACCGAACGTCAGAATAAACAGACTCAATACAGCGGCAATACATTTTCTCATGATGTCCCCTCCCGTATAAAAAAATTACAATACATATTCTGACTTTACAGAAAATTTCCGCCGCGTTCAAGGGGTGTTCCGAAATGTCACACTTTTTTAAATACGCCGAAATTTTCTGCAAAATTCTTACGGAAAGTATATATTTTCGCAAATATGATTGTCAATGAAAAAATTTTCCGCAAAATTTTTTCAGTCAAAAACCTTCGGTTGACAAATTTTTTTTCACTTCATCGTTCGCATTGATTACCTTGAATAAAATCGCCGGAAAAAGCAGTGAGATTTTCTTTGTCTGCGGAATCATAAAAATTCACAATGTCAACATTTCCGGTTTCTGCCAAAAGTCTGAGACAACCTTTCGCGCTGAAATAAATCGGATTTATTTTTTTTAAAATTTCATTATGCTCCATGATATTACCTCCAAATTTCTTTCACATCTTACCACAAAAAATTTGCAAAAAAAAAATCTCGATGCTTGCCGAGATTTTAAAATTTATGTTTTGTTTCAAATATTCCCGAACTTACAGCGATTTTGAAAAAACCGTAAAAGCACCGCCGAGTAAAAATTTTTGCACCGGAAATCAGCGGATAATTTTGGTGCCGTTCTCCATGTCGAAGTTTTTCCAGAATTGGTCGCGGGTAACGACGTTACCTTTTTTGTCGGTGTAAATGTTGCCGTTGACGATGCCGCCGTTGTCTTTGTAGCCGTTGTAACCCATTTTGTGGAGCAGGTCGCGAACGGGAGCAGAATGCAATGTTTGATCTTCGTTCAAAAGTCCGCGTTTGTAAAGTTCGTCTGCATCTTGGAAAGTTTCAATTCTGGTGCCGCCGGCAACTCCTTCGAGTTCTTCATCGCTCAACATTTCTTCATTCAAAAGTTTTTCGTTTTTCATTTCAATCAATCCTCCAAAAATTTCCCTCGAAATTTTATCTTCATTTTATTATACGCACGAACGGAAAAATTATTACAAAGTTTTTTAAAAAAATTTCGCCGCGTCGGTATTAGGGCGTGTCGGTAAAGACGAACGCACGCCGTTTCTTGAAATATGTACGATATTCCTGCGAAATTTTTCCTCGTCGGACGAAAAAATTCCACGTCACGTCGCACATTCTTACTTTACCGACACACCCCGGGCAAAATTTTTGTACAACTTGACCGGAGTGTGATAACTGAAACCAAAAAAAGTCCCGGCGCGGAAAAACTTCCGAACGTCCGGTAATTTTTTTATTCGTCGGTGTTTGAATTTTTTCTGCCGGATTTTTTTTCCGCCAAAACAATTTCTTCAATCCGGGCATTTTCCGCTTCCTGCTCCGTCATCTTGCCGTCACGAATCATCGAGTCAATCACGACGAGCTGTCTTTTTTTCGCAAGTTTGAAATCGACATAAGGCGAGTAAAGCGACGGCGCGTTCGGAAGTCCGGCAAGCATCGCGGACTCCGCCGGCGACAAATCTTTCGGCTCTTTACCGAAATATCCGTGTGATGCGTCGTAAATGCCGTAAAAATTCGAGCCGAAATAAATCGTGTTCAAATACATTTCCAAAATTTGATCTTTTGAAAATTTCCTCTCAATGTTCACGGCGAAAAGCAATTCCTCAAATTTCCGCGTGAAAGTTTGTTCCGGACTCAAAAAAAGATTTTTCGCAAGCTGTTGCGTTATCGTCGATGCGCCTTCCTCAATTTCTCCCGCCTCGACGTTGACAGCCGTCGCCCGTGCGATACTTCCCAAGTCAAAACCGGAGTG
This sequence comes from uncultured Selenomonadaceae bacterium, assembly GCA_905233965.1. Classification (GTDB taxonomy): domain Bacteria; phylum Bacillota; class Negativicutes; order Selenomonadales; family Selenomonadaceae; genus Quinella. Next base: position 4,510 of record CAJOFG010000051.1, on the reverse strand, counting down.
TGAATAAAATCTTGCGTCCTCAACCGCG
>CAJOFG010000051.1:0-4360 GCA_905233965.1 uncultured Selenomonadaceae bacterium | reverse complement strand
TTGTTTTGCTCCGGAGAATTTTTTTCGTCACTCAAATTTTTTTCGTCGTCCGAAATTTTTTCGTCACCGGATTTTTTCTCGTCGGGATTTTTGGAAGTTCCGATAATATCTTCGACGTATGAGAAAAGATATTCGGACGGGTGCGTTGACTTCAGGGCGAGCGAAATAAAAAACGACGCGAAGAAAACAAACATCAATGCCGCGACGATTTGAAAGAATCTTATTATCGGTTTGAATGAGCGTTTGCGAACGGGTCTTTTTTTTTCTGTCATTCGACAACCTCCGGAAAAAAATTTTTTCTCAAAAAATAATCAGCGCAATCAAAAAAATAATCGTTGCCGTGTACATCATTTTCACGGCGGACAAAATGTGACCGGGATTTAAAATTTCAATCGGGTCACCCATGTAAGCGCGAAAATGCGGAACGCCGAAATACGAATTTATTCCGCCGAGCCGAATCCTCAACGCACCGGCAACCGCCGCCTCAGCGTAACCGCCGTTCGGGCTCGGGTGTTTGTCCGCGTCGCGTTTAATCATTGCCAAACAATTTTTGTAATCGAATTTCAAAACGAATGCGGCAACGACAAAAAGAATCGCGGTTATCCGGGCGGGAATGAAATTTGCAACGTCATCAAAACGCGCCGCGACTTTGCCGAAGTAAAAATATTTTTCGTTCTTGTAGCCCAGCATCGAATCCATCGTATTTACCGCACGATAAGCGACGGCAAGCGGCAGACCTCCGACGGCAAAATAAAACAGCGGTGAAATAATTCCGTCCGTCGTATTTTCGGCAACCGTTTCGACCGTCGCCCGAACAATTTCGCCTTCGTTCAAATAATCCGTGTCGCGCCCGACAATGTATCCGACTTGACGACGCGCCGCAAAAATATTTTCGGCAACCAGCAGATTATAAATTTCTCGTCCGGCTTCGGCAAGTGATTTCGGAGAGATCATAAAACTTAACGCCAACGCTTCGACAAAAATTTTCACGGTGAAACTTTTCGTCAGCGCGGCAAGGTAAACAATCCCGAATCCGATACAGTAAGTCACGAGAAGGACGAAGGCAACCAAAATTCCGCCTTTGAAAATTTTCGTCGTGTCCCCGTCATTTTCCCGGCGAAAAATTTTTTCCGCAAAAGAAATTAAATTCCCGATTAAAACGACCGGATGAAATTTACTTCGCGGATCGCCGATAAGAGTATCAATCAAAAATGCCGTGACGGCGGAAATCATCGGACTCATTCATTTTCCCCTCGTGATAAGTTTCCGTACTTTTTTCTGCCCGTTCGGTATTTTTTCCTGCAAAAAAATTCCGGTGACTTTCGGAAAGCCGACTTTGATAATTTCCGGACCGGAAAAAATTTTTGTCAACGAAATTTTTTGTGTTATAATTTGCCGGTTGAAAATTCGGAGGTGAAATTTTTTTATGTCCGTAAAAAGTTTTTTCCGCGTTCGTTTTTACGAAACGGACGAAATGGGGGTTGTGCACCACTCGAATTATATTCGCTGGTTTGAAGTCGGGCGCGTGGATTTTCTCCGGAGCGTCGGCATAACTTTGGACGAATTGATGAACGACGGAATTTTATTCCCGATAACTCAAGTAAGCGCAAAATATTTGTTGCCGGCAAAATTCGATGATGAATTGGAGCTTGAAACAATTCCGGTCGCGTTGACGAAATTTAAAATGGAATTTGAGTACAAGGTCAGGCGCAAGGGCGAAGAAAAAATTTTGACGGAGGGTTTCAGTCAAAACGTATTCACGAACATGAAGACCGGAAAAATTTCCGCGCTCCCGGAAAAATTTTTGTCGCGTCTGATACAAAAATCGTCGGAGGAATTGCAGAAATAATGACAGATGTTCAGAATCAAATCGATACGCGAGGAATAAAAATTCAAAAAACCGGTGTGAACTCCGTACACCTTCCGATTGAAATTTCAGACGGCGGCAAAATAAATCCGGCGACGGCAAAAATTCGTTTCGTCGTTTCGCTGGACGAAAAAATTCGCGGTACCCACATGAGCCGGCTCGTCGAAATTCTCACCGAAAAACTTTCCGAACCGCTTACTCCGGTCGGCGTAGAAAAAATTTTGTCGGACGCTTTGGAAAAACTTGAAACGGATTTTTCGGAAATAAGTATCGCGTTCAAATTTTTCGTGAAAAAAATTGCGCCGGTTTCCGGGCGCGAATCTTTTTCCGATGTCGATTGCGAATTTTCCGGCGAACTTTTCAAAGGGGCGCGAATGAAATTTACTTTGAGTCTTGCAATTCCTTTCACTTCGCTGTGTCCGTGCAGTCGGGAAATTTCAAAATTCGGCGCACACAATCAGCGTTCGATTTGCCGGGTGAAATTGCATTTCGACGGCGCGGACAAGTTGGGCGAAATTGAAATTGAAAAAATTGTCCGGCTTGTCGAAAGTCAAGGCTCCGGAAAAATTTATCCGGTACTCAAGCGCGAGGACGAAAAATTTGTTACCGAGTCGGCTTATCAAAATCCGAAATTCGTTGAAGATATTTTGCGCGACGTTGTGATTGCGCTGAGGAAGATTGAAAATATTTCCGGCTTTGAAGTCGAATGTGAAAATTTCGAGTCGATACACAATCACAATGCTTTTGCGGCTCATTCCGAAACTTTGCGGTGAAAAAATTTTTTCGCCGTGATTTTTTTTTGCAGGTAAATCAGCGCGTTCAATCGAATTTTCAAAATGTTTAACGAGATTTATTTGGAAAGGAATGAAAGCGTAATGGCAGAAGTCAAAAAAATTTGGCAGGACGGTTATCAACTTTTCATCGACGGAAAATGGCGCGATGCGGAAGGCGGAAAAACTTTCGACGTGTTCAACCCGGCGAACGGCGAATTTATGACGAAGTGCGCGAACGGCAGCAAGCAAGATGTTGACGACGCGGTTAAAGCGGCATGGAAAGCCTTCCCCGCCTGGAAAAAAACTTCCGTTGCCGAACGTGCGACGATTCTTTTGAAAATTGCCGACATTATCGACGCGAACGCCGAACATCTTGCAATGATTGAAACGCTCGACAACGGCAAACCGATTCGCGAAACTTTGAACATTGATATTCCTTTGAGTTCGGATCATTTCCGTTACTTCGCCGGCGTAATTCGTTCCGAAGAAGGTTCGGCAAACATGATAACCGACAATTCCCTCAGCATTATTATCAACGAACCGATCGGCGTTGTCGGGCAAATCGTTCCTTGGAATTTCCCGTTCCTCATGGCGGCTTGGAAACTTGCACCGGCTCTCGGCACGGGCAACTGTATCGTTTTCAAACCGTCCAGCACGACTTCATTGAGCGTTTTGGAATTGGCTAAACTCATTCAAAACGAATTGCCGCCCGGAGTTTTCAACGTCCTTACCGGCGGCGGCGGTTCGACCGGACAATTTATTCTCGACCATCCGGACATTCGCAAACTTGCATTCACCGGCTCGACTGAAGTCGGTTACAGCGTGGCGAAGGCTGCGGCGGACAAATTGATTCCGGCGACTTTGGAGCTCGGCGGAAAATCCGCGAACATTTATTTTGAAGATATGCCTTGGGAGCGCGGCATTGAAGGTACCTGCTTGGGAATTTTGTTCAATCAGGGACAAGTTTGTTGCGCCGGCTCAAGAATTTTCGTTCAGGAAAAAATTTACGACAAATTCCTTGAGGCAGTCAAAGAAAAATTCGAGAAAGTCAAAGTCGGCTTGCCTTGGGAAAAAGAAACTCAGATGGGCAGTCAGATAGACAATCGTCAGCTGGAAAAAATTTTAAACTACGTCGAAATCGGACGCAAAGAAGGCGCGAAAGTCATCACCGGCGGAAGTCGCGCACAAGTTCCCGGCGGCGAAAAAGGCGCGTTCATGCAGCCGACACTTTTGGCTGACGTTGACAACAAAATGCGCGTTGCCTGCGAAGAAATTTTCGGACCGGTTGCCGTCGTCATAAAATTCCGCGACGAAGAAGAAGTCATCAATATGGCGAACGACAGCGAATACGGACTCGGCGGCGCGGTTTGGACGAAGGACATCAACCGGGCAATTCGCGTGGCGCGTTCGATTGAAACAGGCAGAATGTGGGTGAACGCTTACAACGATTTGCCGGCGGGTACTCCTTTCGGCGGTTACAAAAAATCCGGCATCGGTCGCGAAACTCACAAATTGATTCTCAACGCCTACACGCAGAAGAAAAATATCATGATTAACCTTGACGAAAAACCGGTCGGGCTGTACTGAAATGTTGAAAAAATTTTTTGTGCCCTTCCTGATTTTTTGCGCGGTAATTTTTCAACCGGAAATTGTCGGCGCGGAAGAATTTTCCGGATCGGAAATTAAAAATTTGCTGAACGGAATACTTATGCCGCGTTTG
>CAJOFG010000050.1:3569-12792 GCA_905233965.1 uncultured Selenomonadaceae bacterium | reverse complement strand
TTCGTTATTCGTGCCGAAAGTTACATCGCAGTTGTAAGAATATTTTCTTTCCGGAAAATCCATGTCGTGCAGAACAAGTCCGACACTCAGTCCGAGAAATTGATAAATCTGCCCCATCCATTCACTGTCGCGCCGTGCAAGATAATCGTTGACGGTGACCATGTGAACGCCTTTGCCTTCCAGCGCGTTGAGGTAAACCGGGAGAGTCGCGACCAAGGTTTTGCCTTCGCCGGTTTTCATCTCCGCGATTTTTCCTTCGTGCAGACACATTCCTCCGATTAACTGAACATCAAAATGGCGCATACCCAAAACCCGGCGCGACGCTTCGCGGGTGACGGCGAACGCTTCCGGCAAAATGTCGTCGAGAGTTTCTCCGTTGCTCAGACGCTCCCGGAAAATTTGCGTGTAGCCGGCAAGTTTATCGTCCGTGCAATTTTGCAAAGAAGGTTCCAACTCATTGATTTTGTCCACCGTCTTTTGCATACGTTTGATTTCTTTATCGTTATTGTCGCCCAAAAATCTTTTCAAAAATCCGAACAAAAATTCTCACTCCAATCCCATTTTTTTTTACTGCGGGAAATTATAACAAACGGAGAAAGAGTTTACAACTTCCGGCGCGACGAAAAAAATTTTCGGCGCAAAAAAAGAGTCGCCGAAAAAAAATCGGCAACTCTTTTTTTGAGTATGAGAATGTATCCGATTTCGGAAGCAGTCGCGGGCGAAATTTTTTCAGGTCATGAGGTTGAACAAATTACCGACACTGTTTATCGCGGAAATTTTCGCGTAAGTGCCGCCGGTGTAAAGTTCGGACGCTTTAAGTTGATCCCCCAACATTTTATTTGCGCTCGGGAAAAGATCACTGCGTTGAGAATTTGCGAAACTGATATGTTGCTCCGCTTTTCCCGCCAACCCGTCTTTGCCGAGAACGTTTTGCACACTCGAAGGATCTTTCGTCAACGCCGAAACCAATTTGTCTTCGTCAATCGACAAACCGCCGTTACTGCCGACAGAAATTCCGATGTTTTGATAACTTGATGCGCGGTAAGTGGTATCGGAAAAATTTTTCGCCAAAGAACTTATGCGTCCCGAAATGGAGCTGTTGTCACTCAAAAATTTTCTCGTGACGTTGTAATTTTCAACCAAATCTTTTACCGTATCGACGGCGGCTTGCAAATCTTTGCTGTACGTTTTCGTTTCGACTTCATTGCCGTCTTCGTCTGTGGTCGTTTTTGTTTCTACCGAAAAATCTTTTGTTTCGTCGGTGAAATCGTAATTCTTGAGATTTTTTGCCGCCGCGCCGAGATCTTCCATCGCGCCGTCAAATTCGCTGTAAAAAGTATCTTTCGACGAATTGTAACTTGCCATGAGCGAAGACACGCCGGATTTAATTTCGCTGAGTCCCGCCAAAGAATTGTTCGCGTTCGAGCTGAAAGAGTTGTAAGAACTCCACAGCGTGGAAATATTTTTTTGCGCCGCAGTCTGATTCGATTTGTTCGTATAGAGGGACGACCAGGAACTTCCTGTTCCGATCATTTTGGAAATTGTAGCCATATTTATCACCCTTCCTTAAAAAAAATTACTTCCGATTTGAGAAACATTCTATAAAATATCTTCGACGTGCGCAAGACAAAAATTAAATTTTTTCTTCGCCGGGAAAAATTTTTTTTAAACGGCAGGAATTTTCTTTTTAACATTGAACACGTTAAGCGCAATTATTTTATTTCTGCGCGAAAATTTTTTTTGCTTTTTTTGCGCGGGGTCTGTAAAATATTATCGGCAATAATTTTTTTTATTCGACAACAAAGGAGGTTGCCGGCTTTGGAAAAATCTACAGTAATAGGACTTGTAATGGGCATAATCTCGGTTTTCGTCGGCATGATTCTGAAAGGTGCACCGCTCAGCGCGTTAAACAATCCGGCGGCTTTCCTTATCATCATCGGCGGAACGGTATCATGTATCTTTATCGGTTTCCCTATGGAGCAGGTCTCGAAAGCTCCGGTTCTTTTCAAACTTTTGATGCGCGCGGAGGACGACGGCGGCAAAGGCGAATTGGTAAAAACTTTTATCGAACTTTCGCAGGTTGCGCGCCGCGAAGGAATTTTGGCTCTTGAAGGAAGAGTCGCCGACATTCCCGATCCTTTTTTCCGCAACGGCTTGAGTATGGTTATCGACGGTAATTTCGTCAGCGACGTTTTGGATGCGGAACTTGCCGTCATGGAGGAGCGACACGCCGAAGCGCGTTCGATTTTCACGCAAGCGGGAACTTACGCACCGACGCTGGGCGTTCTCGGCGCGGTTGTCGGTCTTATCGCGGCACTCGGTAACTTGAACGACATCGACAAACTCGGTCACTCAATCGCGGCGGCGTTCGTTGCGACGATTCTTGGAATTTTTACCGGTTACGTTCTCTGGCTCCCGTTCGCGAACAAATTGAAAGTAAAATCTGCGGCGGAGATCGGACACAAGAGAATGATTATCGAAGGAATACTTTCACTTCAGGCGGGCGACTCACCGACGGCTATCGAATCAAAATTGATGGTCTTCATTCCGCAGAAAGAGCGCGAGGCAATCAAAGCAGCCGAATAATATCTGAGGGAAGGAGATTTTCATGGCAAAGAAAAAGAGAGCCAAAAAACATGAAGAAGAAGCCAGTGAAGCTTGGTTACTGCCTTACTCGGATTTGATGACTTTGCTGTTGGCACTTTTCATCTGTCTGTTCGCAATTTCTCAGACGGACGAAGAAAAATTGACGGAGATGGCGCAAGCTTTTACTTCCGCGTTCAACATGGGCGGTCCTTCGTTTTTTGATAAAGCCGGTCCGAGCGCGAGTCCTCAGCGTGACGTAATCGCAAGTGAAGAGGAAGGAAATTCCGCTTACATTCAGGAAAATGAAACTCTTCAGGATTTGAAAGAACAGTTGGACGAATACATTCAGCAAAATTCTTTGGAGGAAGAGCTTTCCACGCAGTTGGAAGAAGAAGGCTTGATGATTCGCATAAAGGAAAGAGCGTTGTTCCCGTCCGGCTCCGCCGAATTGGTTCCGGAATCTCAACGTATCGGACCGATTGTCGCCGGACTTTTGGCGGCAGTTCCGGAGAGAGTTTTAATTTCCGGACACACCGACACCGACCCGATCAACAACGCACAATTTCCTTCAAACTGGGAATTGAGCTCCGTCCGTGCGATGACGTTCATGAAATATCTTTTGGCGATTAACCAAAATTTAAACCCGGCAAGATTTTCCGCAATCGGTTACGGCGAATACAGACCGATAGCGATGAACGACACGCCGGAGAATAAGCAAAAAAATCGTCGCGTTGAAATTTTGATAGCCAGAACTCTCCGGTTCAATCCGAATGAAGGCGTTCAACCTCAAAGCGACACCGACATTGTAGCGAAGTGATTTTTTATGATTGTCGGACTCGGCACGGACATTATCGAAATCGATCGCGTTCGTCGTGCGGCAGAGAATGAGCATTTCAAAAAAAGAGTTTTCACCGAACGTGAAATAAAATATTGTGAAAGTCGCGGAAAACAATCCGCCGCCTCCCTCGCCGCACGTTTCGCGGCAAAGGAGGCTTTTTTCAAAGCGACGGGTACCGGAATCGTAACCGACTTACGCGAAGTCGAAGTCGTGAACAATCCCGCAGGGCAACCGGAAATTTTTTTGCACGGCAAAGCAAAAATTTTGGCGGACGAAAGAAATGTCACGAAAATTTTTTTGACTTTAAGTCACAGCCGGGAATATGCAACCGCCGTTGCAATTTTGGAGTGTGAATAAAAAAAATAATCGTCGTCGAAAAAAATTTTGTTGAACCGGTAAAGCAAAAGCAGACAATTCAAAAAACAGTTGTCTGCTTTTTTTGATATAATCTGTACGGCAGGCGAAAAAAATGAGCAGTAAAAAAGTATGGGAAACAGAAATTCGTTTATGTAAATCGAAAAGGATATTGTTTTTCTGCGCCGAAAACCAAATCAAGCAATCGGAAAATTATTATCGGCGATTTTCTTGCAGGAGAATTGCAACGTTGGCGCGAAAAAACTTCACAAGAATCCTTTAAGCTTGAGGATATCAATTATAAATGCTTTTAAAACATGAGGAAATTTAAAATGAAAATGATTAATATCGGGTTCGGAAATTTCGTGACGGCAGACAGAATAATTGCTGCCGTTACTCCGGAATCCGCGCCCGTCAAAAGATTAACGGCGCAAGCAAAAGAAACCGGAAAACTTATCGACGTTACGCACGGTCGCCGGACGCGTTCGGTAATCATCACGGACAGCGAATATATAATTTTGTCCGGCATTCAACCGCTGACGATTTGCGAAAGAATTACGAAGGAAAAGGTGACGGAATGAACAAGGGAATTTTAATCGTCGTGTCCGGAGCGAGCGGAACCGGCAAAGGTACGGTGTGCAAAAAATTTTTGGAAGAAAATCCGGAAATTTATTATTCAATCTCCGCGACGACGAGAGAGCCGCGAGTCGGCGAAACCGACGGCAAAGAATATTTTTTCATCACGCGGGAAGAATTTAAAACGTGGATTGACGAGGGAAAATTTTTGGAGTATGCGGAAGTGTACGGAAATTTTTACGGAACGCCTTTGCACAAAATTGAGGAGCGTTTGAATCGCGGCGAAAGTGTCTTGCTTGAAATCGACACGCAGGGTGCGCTCAACGTCATGGAAAAAATTCCGGACGGCGTTTTTATTTTCCTGCTCCCTCCGTCACTTGCCGAACTCAGATCGCGAATCGAAAATCGCGGCACGGAATCGCCGGAAACTTTGGAACGTCGTTTCAATTCGGCGAAAGGTGAAATCGAAGTCGGAAAAAAATATCGGTACGTCGTCGTGAATGACTCCGTTGACGAGGCGGCGAAACAAATCAAAAATATTTTCGTCGCTGAATCTTGTCGCACGGAAAGAAATCTTTCGACGTTTGAATCTTTAAAATGATTGTGAGGAAAAATTTTTTGGACGAAAAATTACTTGAACTTCCGGACCTGCAATGGTTTCCGGGACACATGAAAAAAGCGGAAAGGTTAGTCAGAGAAAATTTAAAACTCGTCGATCTGGTTATCGAACTCCTCGACGCACGAATCCCGGCAAGCAGTCAAAATCCCATGTTGCAAGAAATTATCGGGGACAAACCGAAATTGATTGTGCTGGCGAAATCCGACTTGGCGAACCCGGCGGCAACCGAAACGTGGTTAAAAAAATTCCGGGACGAAAATATTTCCGCAGTCGCCGTCGATGCCGTTAAAGGAACCGGGATAAAAAATTTAATTGCCGCCGCGAAAAAACTTGCCGAGTCGAAAACTCACAAACTTGTCAAGCACGGAGCGAAACCGCGTTCGGCGCGTGCCATGATTATCGGAATCCCGAACGTCGGAAAGTCTTCGCTGATTAACCGACTTGCCGGAGCGAACAGAACCAAAATTGAAAATCGTCCGGGCGTTACCCGCGCCAAGCAGTGGATAAAAATTTCCGACGGCTTGGACTTGTTGGACACGCCCGGAATTTTGTGGCCGAAATTCGAGGACAAAGAGGTTGCGATAAAATTGGCGTGGACTTTCGCCGTCAACGATGAAACTTACGACCTTGAACCGGTTGTCCGGCTTTTGCTTGAAACTTTGGCGAAAAAAAATCCGGTCGGACTTCGCGAGCGTTACAAATTGCCCGAAGAAGTTTCCGGCGACGGTTACGAACTTTTGGAGCAAATCGGATTTAAACGAGGCTGTATTCGTCGCGGCGGAGTTTTGGACACGGAAAAAGTCGTCCGAATGATTCTTTCCGAATTTCGCGCCGGAAAATTGGGACGCATAACTTTGGACTGAACGGAGGTAAAACCGTGATAAAAATTTTTGACGGAGCAATGGGTACAATGTTGCAGGAGGGCGGCTTGAAACCCGGAGCCTGTCCCGAACTCATGAACATCGAACACCCGGAAGTCGTAAAAAAAATTCACCGCGCATACATCGACGCCGGCGCAAACATTATCGAAACGAATACTTTCGGCGCGTCCGGTCTGAAACTTTCCCACTACGGAATTTCGGACAGGGTGCGCGAAATAAATTTTGCCGCCGTGAAAATTGCGAAAGACGCGGCGAACGGTCAAGCGGAAGTTGCCGGCTCGATAGGTCCGACCGGAAAATTTATCGAACCGCTCGGCGACTTGAATTTTGAATCCGCATACAAAATTTTTTCCGCGCAGGCGAAATTTCTTGCCGAAGCCGGCGCGGATTATTTAATTGTCGAAACTTGCATCGACATTCAGGAAATGAGAGCCGCCCTCCTCGCCGCGCACGACGTTTGCAATTTGCCGGTCATCTGCCAACTTTCCTACGGCGAAGACGGGCGCACGATAACCGGCACCGATCCGAAAACCGCCGCCGTCATTCTCGACAATATGGGCGCGTCCGTTATCGGCGTTAATTGTTCACTCGGACCGGAGCAACTCGTTCCCGTCGTAAAAATTTTGGCGGAGAATTGCAGAGTACCGATAAGCGTTCAACCGAACGCCGGGATGCCTTACCTCGAAAACGGCGTTACGAAATTTCCGATGGACGCGAAAACTTTCGGCACGTTCGGGAAAAAATTGGCGGATGCCGGCGCAACTTTTTTGGGCGGCTGTTGCGGCACGACGCCGGAACACATTCGCGAACTTGCAAACGCGCTGAAAAATTATTCGCCGATCGAAAGAAAAATTCCGACTTCGCGCCCGCTCATTTTGGCAAGCCGGACAAAAACCGTGACGATTGACAAAAATTTGCCGACGGTTTTAATCGGCGAAAGAATAAATCCGACGGGCAGGAAAAAATTGGCGGCGGAAATTCGTGAAGGCTCCCTTCTCGGCGTGAAAAAAGATGCGATAAACCAAGTCAAAGCCGGCGCGGAAGTTTTGGACGTGAACATGGGCGTTGCCGGAATCGATCCGGAAAAAATCATGGCGCAGGCGATAAAAGAAATTTCGCAGATAACCGACGCGGCACTGGCGATTGACACCGGCGACGAAAAAGCTTTGGAGGCCGGCTTGAAAAATTATCCGGGTCGTGCGCTGATAAATTCGGTAAGCGCGGAGCCGGACAAGTTGAAAAAATTTTTACCGCTCGCCAAAAAATACGGTGCGGCAATTTTAATTTTGCCCGTCACCGAAAAAGGCGTTCCGAAAACCGGAGAGGAGCGCGCCGAAGTTTGCGAAAAAATTTTGGACGCGGCGAAAAAAATCGGATTGACTGCCGGAGATTTTTTGCTTGACGGATTGGTTATGACAATTTCCGCAGATGCCGGAGCCTGTCGCGAAGTTTTGAAAACGCTCCGGCTTTATCGCGAAAAATTCAATCTGCCTTCCACAATCGGTTTGAGTAACATTTCTTTCGGTCTGCCGAATCGTCCGCTCATCAACTCGAATTTTTTTGCAATGTGTCTTGCCGCCGGGTTGGACGCGCCGATAATGAATCCTTACGATGAATTTATGCAAAGTGCGTTGAAAGCGTCCGCCGCTCTTTTGGGCAAAGACCCGAACGGATTAAATTTCAGCAAACTCGGACAAATCGAAAACAAGCTGACTTTTTCCGGCGGCGAAAAAAAATCGGAGAAAAATTTTTCCGGCGACATTCTGTCCGAAATTAAATTCGCCGTCACCGAAGGCAAAAAGGAAGAAGTTTCCGCGCTCGTCGTTAAAGCCGTCGAATCCGGGCATGACGCGAACGAAATTACCGAAAAATCTTTGACTGCCGCGATGAATGATTTGGGCGAAGACTTCGGCGCGGGGAAAATTTTTTTGCCGCAAGTTTTGCTGTCCGCCGAAACGATGAAAGTTGCCTTTAATGAGTTGAAAAAAATTTTGCCGAATCAAAAGACGGAAACGAACGGAACTTTTGTTATCGCGACGGTCAAAGGCGACGTTCACGACTTGGGAAAAAATATTGTCGGCGCGCTTTTGGAGAACAACGGATTTAATTTAATCGACTTGGGAAAAGATGTCGCGTCGGAAAAAATTGTTTGTGCGGCGATTGAAAATAACGCGGACGTTGTCGGACTCTGCGCTTTGATGACGACGACGATGACGCAGATTGACAAAGTGATTGAAGATTTGCGCGCGGCGGGAAGTCGTGCAAAAATCATGGTGGGCGGCGCGGCTCTCACTCCGGAATATGCCGAAAGTGCCGGCGCGGACGCTTACGCTAAGGACGGAGTGGAGGCTGTCAAGCTTGCAAAAAAAATGACGGCTCAACATTGACCCGGCGAAGGAAGGCATTTGAATCGTTCTTGAAAGATTTGTTTCGTTATGCAAAATTCTGCAACCGCTTTTTGTTTTCCAAAGACGGCGATTATCATAAAATGTCTGCCTTTGACAAAAAAATTTTTCTTCACGTCGCACATCAAAAATCCTCGCCAACCGAAATTGACGAGGATTTTATTCTTGTCCGACCGTAAGAAAATTTTATTCCGGCGTTTTTTTATCTGTCCGCACTTCCTGAAGAAGTCCATGATTTGTTACGTCAAAGTCCAGCGGAGTGACGGCGACAAAACCGGACCGGACTGCAAAAATATCCGTGCCTTCCGATTCGTCCAAGTCGATAATTTCTCCGCCTATTTTGTAAAAAGTTCTCCCGGTTTCGTCGGTATGTTTTTTGAACGCATTGATATAATCGCGGCGACCGAGCCGGGAATTTTTCAATTCCGGTTTTCCGTCGCGATATTTTTTCGGGAAATTCAGGTTATAGAAAAAATTTTTTTCGTCGGAAAATTTTTCGGCAAAAAATTTAGCCGCAACTTCCGCAACGTCCGAGAAAGGAATTTCGGAATGAACATCACGCGAAATCGCGAGAGCCGGAATGTCATGCAAAAAACCTTCCAACGCCGCGCCGACCGTCCCGGAATACAAAACGTCGGTGGCAAGGTTCGCACCGTCGTTTATCCCGGAAATTACCGCGCCGATATTTTTTTCCCGGTTAATCGCTTCCATATAAATTTTTACGCAGTCGGTGGGCGTTCCGTCAATCGCCCAAGTTTCAAATTCCGCGTCAATTTTTTTAAACTCTACGCTCCTTCCGAAAGTCAGCGCGTGAGCCATGCCGCTTTGCTGAGTCATCGGAGCGGAAATTACAATTTCAAATTTTTTCGACAAGGCGTGCGCCATTGCCCAAAGACCGGCTCCTTCAATGCCGTCATCGTTCGTGAGTAAAATCTTCATAATATCTCCAAAAAAATTCCTTAGG
>CAJOFG010000050.1:0-3467 GCA_905233965.1 uncultured Selenomonadaceae bacterium | reverse complement strand
CCGGACGGAAAAATAACCGTCATCGGCGTGCGTTCGTCTTTACCGACACGCCCTAACTGTTGATAAGTTGCGCCGCGAATAAAATTGCCATGATGATTAACAGCGGGTGAACTTCTTTCATTTTGCCTGAACAAATTTTCAAAATAACGTAAGTTATCATTCCCATGCCGACACCGTTTGTAATGCTGTAAGTGAACGGCATCAAAACCATCGTCAGGAACGCCGGGAAAGCTTCCGTGTAATCTTGCCAATTTATGTTCGCCATGTCGGCAACCATGAAACAACCGGTCAAAATCAGAGCCGGTGCGGTGACTTGAGGAAGTGCCGAAATTGCCGCCGCCAAAGGTTGGAAAAATAAAAGTGCTACAAATAAAATTGCGGTGACGACAGACGCAAAACCCGTGCGACCGCCGGCTGAAACGCCCGTACCGGATTCAACGTAAGTCGAAGTCGGACCGGTGCCGGAAAATGCGCCGACGAAACTTCCGAGCGAGTCGGCAATCAACGCGCTTTTCAAATTCGGGAAGTGTCCGTCTTTAATCAATCCGGCTTGCTGACCGACACCAAGCATCGTACCGGTCGTGTCAAACAAAGTTACCAGCAGAACCGTGAAAATTATCATAGACAGCGACGGCATATCTTCAAAACCGCCCGGCAACGCGACGACACTTTCCGGAAATTGAAGGTAACCAAAAATTCCGGAGAGGAGAGCGGTGAACAGCATACCGAAAAAAATTGCGCCGGTTACATTCCGACTGACCAAAATCATCGTGAAAACCAATCCGACAATCGTCAAAATCAAAACCGGATCGGACAAATCGCCGAGAGTTATCATTGTCCCTTCGGAAGGTATGACAATGTGTCCGCCGCGAAAACCTATGAGTGCGATAAACAATCCGATACCGGCGGCAATGGCTTTTTTCAGCGACTCCGGAATCGAGTTGATGAACATTTCGCGGAAAGTCGTGAGTGACAGCAAAGTAAAAATTCCGGACGCAACCGCCGCCGCGCCGAGTGCCTGTTGCCAGGAAACGCCTTGCCCCAAAACGACGTTAAAGACCAGGTAAGCATTTATTCCCAAGCCGGGCGCAATCGCTATCGGATAATTCGCCGCGACTCCCATTATCAGCGTCGCAAAAACCGTCGCGATAATCGTTGCAACGTAAACGCCGCCGAAGTCCATTCCGGCTATGGAGTAAACCGAAGGGTTCACTATGACGATATACATCATCGCCAAAAAAGTCGTCAGTCCGGCGATAAGTTCCGTCTTTAAATTCGTATTCCGTTCCCGGAATGAAAAATATTTACTCAAACTTTCCAAATTGCATCAACCTCCAAAATTTGTAATTTCTGCAAAAAATTTTTCAAACTCCGCAACCGATTCGGCTCGGTTGAATTTGTTTCTGAGTTCCGCGCCGCCCCGCAAACCTTTCGTGTACCACGCGGCGTGACTTCTCATTTCGCGAAGTCCGACGTGTTCGCCTTTGAATTTTATCAGATATTCAAAATGTTTGCGCATAATTTTTTCGCGCATGAATAAATCCGGCGGAGAAATTTTTTCGCCGGTCAAAAAATATTTCAGCAACCTTCCGATTAAAAACGGGTTGCCTTGCAACGCACGCCCGACCATTACCCCGTCGGCTTTCGTGACTTCAAAAATTTTGTCGAGCGAGTCAAAATCTTTAACGTCCCCGTTCGCGATGACCGGAATTTTTACGGCGGCTTTGACTTTCGCAATTTCGTTCCAATCCGCCGCGCCGGAATAAAATTGTTGTCGCGTCCTCCCGTGAACGGCAATAAAATCCGCTCCGGACTCTTCGGCAATTTTTGCAATTTCCGGAGCGTTCAAATTATTTTCGTCGAACCCCGAACGCATTTTCACGCTGAAAGGCAGCGTCGTCGATTTTCTGACGGCGGACAAAATTTTTCCGACGAGTACAGGATTTTTCATCAGCGCGGAGCCGTCCCCGTTGCTCACTATTTTCGGCGCGGGACAGCCCAAATTAAAATCTATTGCCGCTGCCGTTCCGAGTTGTTCGATAAATTTTGCCGCCTCAGCGCAGACTTCCGGATTCGAGCCGAAAATTTGAATTGCTGTCGGTCGCTCCTCTTCAATCGTCCGGAGCATCGCCAAAGTTTTTTCGTTGCGAAAACGGATTCCGTTCGCGCTGACCATTTCGGAAAACATCAGCAAATTTTTTTTCTCCGGCTCTTCCAAAAGTTCCCGGACGATTAAACGAAAAGCCGAGTCGGTAACTCCGGCAAGAGGTGCCGGAAAAATCGGCGTGCGAAAAATTTCTTCAACCGTCATGATCTGTTTCTCTCATACAGTGCGCGAAGTCCGCTCAACGTCAAAAAGTGATCCGTTTCGTCAATCGTCGCTGACTCCTTCGCCAACATTTTTGCAAGTCCGCCGGTCGCGATAACTTTCGCCTTCCAACTTTCGCCCATTTCTTTCCGGATTCGTTTGACAATCTCATCAATCTGCCCGACGTAGCCGAAAATAATTCCCGCCTGCATTCCGCTTATCGTATTCCGGCAAATAATATTTTTCGGCGTGACAAGTTCGATTCGCGGAAGTTTTGCCGTCGAGCTGAAAAGAGATTCCGCGCTTGCCATGATTCCCGGCGCAATGACTCCGCCCAAAAAATCCCCCGTGTCGGAAACCACGTCAAAAGTTGTCGCGGTGCCTATGTCGATTACGATTAAAGGTCCTCCGTAATTTTCAAACGCGCCGACGACGTTCACGATTCTGTCCGCACCGATTGTTCGCGGATTTTCATAATTCAACTTTATTCCGGTCTTTATGCCGGGTCCGACGACGAGCGGATGAATTTTGAAATAACGTTCGCACATTTTGACGAAAGGGACGACGAGAGGAGGAACGACGGAAGAAATAATTATGTCGGCAACGTCGGAAAGATTCACGCCCTGATAGCGGAAAAGATCGTTGATTAACATTCCGTATTCGTCGCCGGTTTTTTGTCTGTCCGTCGAAATGCGCCAATGTTTCATCAAATTTTTGCCTTCGTAAGTTCCCATTACGATGTTGCTGTTGCCTATGTCGATTACAAGGAGCAAAAAAATTCACCTCCGAATTATTCTTTGGATTTGGAAACGTCAACTTTGCCGGCGGATTGAATATATTTTTCCAACTCGTCGATTTGCAATTTGACAAGACTGTTTGAGCTTCCCGCCGCCGGATAAATGAAGTCGAAACGGAAAAGCGATTCGTCGAAATAAATCGGAATGCCCGGATTCACCGCGAAGGGACAAACTCCGCCGACGGCGTGCCCGATTAAATTTTCCACTTCGTCAATCGGTATCATATGGGGACGCTTGCCGAATTGAGTTTTAAATTTTTTGTTGTCCATTTTCATATCGCCGGACATTAAAATCAAAATCGGTTTCTTATCGACGAAAACGGAAATTGTTTTCGCGATTCGTCCGACTTCACAACCGAGAAC
>CAJOFG010000049.1 GCA_905233965.1 uncultured Selenomonadaceae bacterium | reverse complement strand
CTTGTTTCAAACGCTACAAAGACAAAGTAAAATATTGGATGACGTTCAACGAAATAAACAATCAACGCGACGTTACGAATCCGTTTTTCTCCTTCACAAATTCCGGCGTTGTTTACAAGGAAGGCGAAGACAAATTTAAAGTCATGTACCAAGTCGCGCATAATGAACTCGTTGCATCGGCGAAGGCGATTATCGAAGGCAGAAAAATAAATCCGGACTTCAGATTGGGCTGTATGCTCGCGATGACTCCGGTTTATCCGGAAACTTGCCGACCGGGAGATCAACTTGCCGCGCTCAAGGAAATGGATAAATCTTTCTTCTTCGGCGATGTTCACGTTCGCGGACATTATCCTTCCTACGCGCTGAAACTTTGGGAAAACAAAGGTTGGACTCCGCAAATGGAGGAAGGCGACCTCGAACTTCTCAAACAAGGCACGGTTGATTATTTCTCCTTCAGCTATTACATGAGCCATGTTACAACTTCCGTTGAAAATAATCCGAACGCGATTAAAGATGATTTTATTCGCGGCGTGAAAAATCCTTACGTTCAAGTTTCAGATTGGGGCTGGACGATTGATCCGGAAGGTTTGCGCTACGTTTTGAACGTCTTGCAGGAGCGTTACGAAATGCCGATGATGATTTCCGAAAACGGTATCGGACTTCACGAAGAACCGGACGCGGAAGGAAAAATCGACGACAAAGCGCGTGTAGATTATTTCCGTGCACACATTGCCGAGATGAAAAAAGCGATTGAGGAGGACGGCGTTGATTTGTTCTCCTACTGTCCTTGGGGACCGATTGATTTGGTTTCGGCAGGCACCGGCGAAATGGAAAAACGCTACGGATTTATTTACGTCGATAAAAACAATAAGGGCGAAGGCACTTTGAAACGTTCGCGCAAAAATTCTTTCTACTGGTATCAGAAAGTTATCAAGTCGAACGGGGAAGACCTCGCGTAAAAAAATTTCCGGATAAAATAAAAAGCCCGGACGTTTCGTCAAAAATTCGGCGAAGTGTCCGGGTTATTTTTTTGCCCGGTAAAATTTTTTTTACCGGATAAATTTCTTTGCTTGAGCGGAAACTTCCGACTCTGAATTTTTTGCCGACGCTCCGCGAATTGCGAATCCGCTTTCGATTTTTGCCGACGAACAAATTTTTTTAAGCCAATTTACACTGCCGCCCATACCGCTGCCTTCGTGAGTTGCGAACGGAATAATTTTTTTCCCTGCGAAGTCGTAATGCTCCAAAAAAGTTGCAACCGCCATCGGGGGTACGCTCCACCAAATAGGGTAACCCAAAAAAATTGTGTCGTATTCGTCGATGCCGTCCAAATATTTTTTCAGTTCGGGACGCGCCTTTTGTTGAATTTCGACTTTCGCGACTTCGGTACATTCGGTGTAGTCCTCCGGATAATTTTTCACCGTGTCGATTTCAAACAAATCGCCGCCGACAGATTTTTGAATAAATTCCGCGACGATTTCGGTGTTGCCCTTCGACAAATTTTTTATTGCACCGCTTACGTAATTTTGCCCTTTGCGCGAATAATACGCGATTAAAATTTTTGCCATAAAAATTTCTCCAATCAAAATGCGCCGGTTTTAATGTGCGGGACGTAGGGAGCTTCCAATTTTTTGATAACTTCTTCATCAAGTTTGATGTCGATTGCGGAAACCGCTTCCTCAATGTGTTTTACGGAAGTCGTGCCGACAATCGGCGCGGTGATGTACGGTTTGGAGAGCATCCAAGCCAACGAAGTTTGAGCCATGCTGTAACCGAGTTCGTTGGAAATTTTTTCGAGATTATCGACAACAATTTTATCAACGTCGTTTGTTTTGTCCCAGACCATCGGCGAAACTTCATCAACAGAATTTCTTGCCGTTTTCGTTCCCCACGGGTGCGCGCAACGACCGCCGGCGAGAGGACTCCAAGGAACGACAGCCATTTTTCTGTCCGTGCAGAGCGGCATAATTTCGCGTTCCTCTTCGCGGTAAATCAGATTGTATTGGGGTTGCAACGAAACAAATTTTGTCCAATTATGTTTTTCGGCAATGTTCTGAAGTCGTTCGAGTTGCCACGCAAAAATTGTGGACGCTCCGATATAACGCGCCTTGCCGGCTTTAACAACGTCGTGCAACGCTTCCATAGTTTCTTCCGGAGGTGTATTTGCGTCGAGCCGGTGAATTTGATACAAATCGACATAATCCATGCCGAGCCGTTTCAAGCTGTGGTCAATTTCCGCCATGACATTTTTCCGGGAAGTGCCGCCGCCGTTCGGACGACCCGGACGCATTTCAAAATTGACTTTCGTCGCGACGACAATTTCATCGCGATCAAGTCCGAAGTCTTTGATGAAACGTCCGGTAATTTCTTCGCTCGAACCCATTTGATAAACGTTCGCCGTGTCGAAATAATTTATTCCGAGTTCGACGGCTTTTTTGAACATCTCTTTACCTTCGTCGTAAGTTTTCGCCCAAGGAAAAACTCCGTTCTCTTTGCCGGGCTTGCCGAAACTCATCATGCCCAAACAAATTCGCGAAACGTCCATACCCGTGTTGCCGAATTTTACATACTGCATTAAAAATCGCTCCTTACAAAAAATTGCCGTAATCTTTCCGAAAAAATTTTTTCAATGTGTCTTTTTCAAATATTGCAAATCTCCGTACCAATATGATGCGGTCGTTCCGCCGTCAATCAAAAAGTCTGCGCCGCTGATAAATTTTCCGCGACTCGACATCAAAAATTCCGCAAGATCGCCGACTTCGTCCGGAGTGCCGGCGCGTCCTGCCGGACTTGCTTTAAGCATATTTCGATAACCTTCGCCGCGAGGTCCTCTGAGTTCGTCGGCGGCAAGCGGAGTGATTATAATTCCCGGACTGATTGAATTAATCGTCGCGCCGCGTTTCCCCCAACGTGTCGCCTCATACATCACGCGCAAAACATTGCAACGCTTGGAATATTGATAAGCTTTCAAAGTGTCGGTAATATCTTTCAAAAATTGCAAATTCAAAATTTCTTCGGTCGGCGAAGTTGCCAACGCGGTATTTTGTTCTTCGGGAAGTGCGCCGAGCCGGTGACCGGATTGAGATGAAATTACAACGCCGGAGCCGCCGTCCGAAATAATTTTTCCGAACTCTTCAAGCAAAACGGCCGTACCGTACAAATCGACTTTCAAAATTGCGGAAACAGGAGCTTGGGAGGGAGAAACTCCGGCGGCGTTCACCAAATTTTTTATCGCGCCGAATTTTTTTGCGTGCTCAATCAAATTCAAAATTGATTCGCGGGAAGAAATATCAACCGCAATCGTCGAAGTTTCAAAGCCGGCATTTTCCAAAATTTCCGCCGCTTTGTCCGCCGCATCTTTTTTCAAATCGCCGAGTACGACGTGTTTACCCGCGCCGACTCTGCGAATTATCGCCTGTCCGATACTTCCCGAACCGATTAAAACCGCAACATCTTTCATTTGATTCGACCTCCCGAAAAAAAAATTTTTATCTTATAATTTAATTTTAAATTCGATTGAAAGAAAAGTCTAATTGTATTATTCTATCCGTGATAGAAAATTTTTATTGCCGGGAGATTTTTATGAACGGAAAACAAATTGATTGCGTTTTGGAGTTGTCGCAATCGCTGAATTTCAATCGCGCCGCCGAAAATTTATTTTTGACTCAGCCGACGATTACTTACCACGTCAAAACTTTGGAGGAGGAAGTCGGCTTTCAAATTTTCATTCGCTCCGGGAAAGGTGCGACGCTTACTCCGGCAGGTCGGCAATTTTGCAACGCCCTCAGAAATATTCGGCAAGAAATGAAATTCGCGATTGAGCAGGGACAAAATTTAAGCAGCCGTTACGACGAAAATATTTCAATCGGTTTGCCGATACGCTCGGCGATACATTTTTTGCCGCAAGCGATAGAAAAATTTGAGAGGACGCACGAAAAAATTTCCGTCACTCCGGAATTTATTCCGCTCGGCAGTTGCGAAAAATTTTTGCACGGCGAACAGGATATTGTTTTCGCCCGCGAAGAAGACATGAAACGGATTCCGGACGTTAAGATTCACAAGCTTTTTGACAGCAAAATTTATTTGATAACGGAAACGACAGACGTACTTGCCGGACGGAAAAAAATTTTCACGGAGGATTTGGCGGGACGGACTTTGATGGTCGGCGGCGGTTCTCAGCCGGAACTTCGCGCCGTTCAGCAACGGGTGATTCAAAAATTAAATTTGCCGCACTTCAACAGCAACGATTACGAAACGACTTTAACGAACATTGCCGCGCACAAAGGAATTTGTCTTGCACCGGGTTTTTTGAACGACGGAAGCAAAGAATTTTCGTGGATTCCGTTCGACTGCCGGGAAAAAATTTCTTGCGTCCTCTGCACTCATTCCGGCGACAAAAGGAATTTCGTTTCGGACTTCATTCGGATTTTGCAAAATTTTTACATCGACAATCCGGAATTTCCGGTTTAAAAAAATTTTTTGTCGAACAACGGAGGGGAACATTTTGAAAATATCCGTCATACAATTCAAATCGGAACTCGGTGAGATTGAAAAAAATTTTGAGACTGCGGCAAGATTGATTGAATGCGCCGGAAATTCCGATGTTGCGATTTTGCCGGAGCTGTGGTCGTCCGGCTACTATCCCGTGCCGCCGGAAAAATTCGCGGACAGAAACGCAGAAAAAACTTCGGAATTTATTTCAAACGCCGCGAAAAAATTTAACCTCAACATCATCGCCGGCTCGGTCATTGCGGAGGACGACGGAAAAATTTTTAACCGTTGCGTCGTTTCAGACCGGACCGGAAAAATTATTTCGGATTACGATAAAACTCATTTGTTCGGGTTTGCCGGAGAGGAAAAAGTTTTTTCGCCGGGAAAAAAAATTGTCACGACGGAAATTGACGGCGTGAAATGCGGCTTGGCAATTTGTTACGATTTGCGTTTCCCGGAATTTATTCGCCGGCTCGCGTTGAACGGAATCGAAATTTTATTCGTCCCCGCCGCGTGGAGTTTGCGCCGGCTTTTTCCTCGACAAATTCTGACGAAGGCAAGAGCGATTGAAAATCAAATTTTTGTCGTCTTTGCAAACAGCTCCGGGAAATCCGAAATTATAAACCCGCTCGGCGAAACGGTCGCGGAGTCCGGGACGGGCGAAGAAGTTTTGACTGCGGAAATTGATTTGAGTTTTCGCCCGGAAGTTATCAAGTCGATGAACCTGCTTGCAGATCGAAACGAAGTTACCGACAAAATTTAAGTCCGGAAAAATAAATTACGATATATTTTTGTGAAAAAAAGATTCAAAGTT
The DNA here is from genome assembly GCA_905233965.1 of uncultured Selenomonadaceae bacterium. Lineage (GTDB taxonomy): Bacteria > Bacillota > Negativicutes > Selenomonadales > Selenomonadaceae > Quinella. Next base: position 6,480 of record CAJOFG010000049.1, on the reverse strand, counting down.
CAGATTAAATTCAGTGTGCGGCGGTAAAATTGCCGCGATAAAAATGTGAGGGGGTGCGCTGTGGATAAAAAATTTTTCAAAGAAGATGCCTTCGGTGATATGTACAAAGGCACGATTTTTGCCGATGAAAGACCGAACAAACCTTTGAGCCGTCCAAAACCTCCGAAAACTTTAAGTGCGCCGAAGTCGGACTCCGAAAATCCCGGCGAAGATGAAGCGGTGAATTACGCCGTTTCACACGTCCGGATGCACACCGACGTTGATGTACTCCGGCAATCGGAGCGCGCACTAAATTCAAATTATGCTTTAAACGGAAATTTCGGAGCCGGAATTTCCTCCAACTTTGCCGGCAAAATTTTTGGCGGCGTTTGAAAATTTTCAAAGCAGGGGAGGCTTGATACGGTGTGGGTTTCAAGAGCTGACGAATTTGAAAGAAAAAGAGATGCCGCTCAGACTTCCAACCCGTTCATGTTGCAAAACGAAATGAACAATTTGCGTTCGCCGTTGAAAATGCAAAATTACGCGGCAGGCAGAAGAAATTCCGAAACGTCCGGAGAACCCGGCGTGATTGTTTCTTTGAGCGGAACGCAAGCTCCGACGAAGTCGGCATCTTATCCTATTTCTTTGTCAAGTATCGACATGAATCTTTTTACGGCAGACTGAATTTAAAATAAAAGTCCCGGCGAAAAAAACCGGGACATTTTTATTTTCGGCACGGCAGGAAATTTTTTGCAGGGTGTAGAAAATATTTTCCGAACGAAATGCAGAATCATTAACGGGAGAGTGAATTTAATGGATAAGGAAAAACTTGTCGAACTGATAGGCGAAAAGATTGATGCCGCACTGAAATCCGGTGAGCATCCGAAAAAATTTTTCATCACGGCAAACGGTCGCGGAGTCACCGACGGCGGAGATCTTTACAACGCCGTTTTGAATGACGTTCTCGGCGTTGTGAAAGTTGCGCTTGCCGACGTTCTCGCGGAAGTCGTCGCACCGGCTCCCGCCGCAAAAACCAAACGCTGAATCGAATCGAACGAAAAAAATAAGCCGCCGCATTTTAAATTCCGGGTGCGACGGTTTTTTTATTTCCGGGTAAATTTCTTGATTTTTATTTTCGGTCTTGTATAATATTTTTCGTATAAGTTGTTTTTTAAATCGGTAAGGAGTGCGGAAACTTGAAGATAAAATTTTTTGCCTTGATTATTGCCGTCATGTCGGCAATTTTTTTTACCGGTTGCGGAAATTCCGTTGTGACCGGTGAAAAAATAGGAATGTTGATGCCTTTGGGGCATGATGAAAATTCCATAAAAGAGTGGTCGAAAAATGCGTCGAAAGTCGTCGGCGACAAAGACTATATCGGCGACGATGCGGAAATTATTTTTTTCGACAATTACACCGAAATGGTTGCCGCGTTGAAGAGCGGACGAATTGACAGATTCGACGCGCCGTTGAACAACGCAAAATATATCACGGAAAAAAATGACGATTTAAAAATTCTCGATCCGGGAAATAATATTCGTATCGGTTACGCTCTCCTCACTTTGAAGGCGCAAACCCCGATGATGAAAGAACTGGACACGGCGATTGACAAAATGAAAAAGGACGGCACGATAAAAAAATTGACCGACGAATATTTGTACGCTCCCGGCGACGAACCGAAACCGGTTACAATTCCGAGATTCCCGAACGCCGAAACGATTAAATTTGCCGTCACCGGAGATTTGCCGCCGATGGACGGCCGGATTCAATACGGCTTTCCTCGCGCAACTTGCCGCGCATTTGAAAAAAAATATCGAACTTGTTCAAATGGATTCCGGCTCACGCGCAAACGCTCTCGCCTCCGGAAGTGTTGACGTGCTTTTCTGGGTACGCAGAACTTACAACGCGGACGGCGAAGATTTGGATTATCCGCAGGACGATTTGAGCGACGCGGCGGTTTCCCGGTTGTATCTCATGGACAGTTATGTTTCGGTCGTCAGAAAATAATTTGAGGTAAACGATGCAAAAAAAGTGGAGAACAAAAAATTTTGATTCCGGGCAAGTTTCAAAATTGGCAGAAACGCTCGGCATAAAAGAGTTGACCGCAAAAATTTTAATCCGGCGCGGAATTACCGATGCGGCGAAGGCAAAAATTTTTTTGAACCCGGAAACGGAGCAAAAATTTTTCGACCCGTTCCTGATGTTCGGAATGAGTGAGGCTGTCGAAAGAATTTCAGTCGCGCTCGAACGCGGAGAAAAAATTTGCGTTTACGGCGACTATGACGTTGACGGAATGAGCGGCACGGCAATTTTGACGCGCACACTTCGCAAACTCGGCGGGAAAGTTTTTCCGTATATTCCGCAACGTGTCGAAGGCTACGGTTTGAATATTCCGGCGTTGGAAAAAATTTCGGAGTCCGGCGCAAAACTTTTGATAACGGTTGACTGCGGAATTTCAAACACGAAAGAAATTGCCGCCGCAAAAAATCTCGACGTGATTGTTACCGACCACCATTTGCCGGCGTTGGAAAAAATTTCCGGTGCCGTCGCCGTCATCGATCCTCATCAACCGGAATGTCGTTACCCGGAAAAAAATTTGTGCGGTGCCGGCGTCGCCTTCAAACTTTCACAAGCTTTGGCGAAAAAAATTTCCGGAATCGACCCGGAAAATTATTTAACCGATATTGACTTGGCGGCAATGGCAACCGTCGCCGATGTCGTCCCGCTTACCGGAGAGAATCGGAAAATTGTCCGGCGCGGTCTGAAAGAAATGAGCAACTCGAAATGTTTGGGGCTCAATGCGCTGGTAAAAATTTCCGGGCTTGCCGACAAAAAAATTTCGGCAGAGAACGTCGCTTTTCAAATTGCGCCGCGTTTAAATTCAATCGGGCGGTTGCAATCGGCATCAATCGGTTTGAAACTTCTTTTGACGGACGACCCGGACGAGGCGCAGGAAATTGCCGAACAAATTGACGAAACGAATATCCGGCGAAAACAAATCGAGAAGGAAACTTTTTTGCAGGCTGACAAAAAATTTCAAGAGTTGCGCGAAGAATCCGGCGGCGACTTGTGGTCTGCGGTAATTTCCGGCGAAGGTTGGAATGCCGGCGTAATCGGATTGACTGCCGCGAAACTTGCGGAAAAATATAATTTGCCGTCAATCGTCGTCGTGAATGAAGGAACTTTATCGCGCGGTTCGTGCCGGAGCATTGAAAATTTCCACATGAAGAACGCGCTGGACACGATGGCGGATCTGTTTGAAAATTACGGCGGACATTCTCAAGCGGCGGGTTTTTCCATTCCGACAAAGCTTGTTCCCGAATTAAAAAGACGTTTTGAAGATTATTCGCGAAGTCACATGACGGACGAAGATTTTTGCCCGGTGATTGAGATTGATGATTTTGTTTATCCGACATTGATTGACTTTCAAACGGCGAAAGAATTTGAAAATCTCGAACCTTGCGGCACGGGAAATCCTCCGCCGGTTCTCGCGTGTAAAAATGTTCGTTGCGCCGACGCAAAAATTATCGGGCAGGACGGAACGCATTTAAAATTTTCTGTCGTCCCGGAAACTTTCGACGAAGAAAATATCGGAAGTATCGGAGCGGTTGCCTTCGGGTTCGCGAATTTTTTGCCGCTCGTCGAAACGGAAAAAATCAATTTGGTTTACAGACCGGGCATAGATTCTTTTCAAGGCAACGAATATGCAAAATGTTTCGTCCGGGACATTTCGGCGATCGGGGGAGAAAAAAATTTTCCGACGCGTGAGCAACTCGTTGAGATTTACAAATTTTTAAAATTCCTCAGAAAAAAAACAAGCCGGTTTGACCGGCAAAATTTCGTTGCTGATTTGAACGCGGCGACCCAAAAAAATTTTTCAATGTATACTGTTTTGAACGCTCTGGATATTTTTTCGGAAGTCGGCTTGATTAAATTCGACGGAGAAAATTTTGAACTTCCGACAGGTCGGAAAAAAGATTTGCAAAATTCCCGGACGTTCAGACTTTCCGGAACTCACTGAACGAAATAAAAATTTTTTCGCACACTCAATCGCACTTTCGGGGCGTGAGTGTTTTTTTTTATTACAAACTTCGCCAAGTTTTTTCATTACGGCAAAAAAAATCTCGACGTTTGCCGAGATAAAGATTTTGAAATTCTTTGCAAATTTTCCTGCGTCGCTGCAACTTTTTCGGGCAAAATTTTTTTCCGGCGGCTCATAATCCGGCGGCGGCTCTGTAAACTTGTACCATGTCGTCTTCGTACAAAACTTTTGCCGAGCCGATTTTCCCTCCGACTGCCGCAACACATTTTCCCGCCATTTCGGAAATTTGTTCTTCCGTCGGTTCGATTCCCAATTCTTTGAAATTCGTCGGCATTCCGATTCTGCGATAAAAATCCTCCATCGCGGAAATTCCTTTCAACGCCGTTTCCTCATCATTTTTTCCGGGCGAAACCTCCATGACGTTGACGGCAAATTTTACGAAACGCGGCAAACAATTTTTGTAAACGTAACGCGCCCAGCTCGACCAAATTGCGGCAAGCCCGGCACCGTGAGTTACATTGAACATTCCGCCGACTTCGTGTTCAAGCATATGAGTTGCGAAGTCGCCTCCGTCACTGCCGCAGCCGGTCAATCCGTTGTGCGCCAAACTGCTTGCCCACATCACTTCGGCGCGGGCTTTATAATTTTTCGGATCGTCGCGGAGTATCTCCGCATTTTTTATTACCGTTTTCAAAAGTCCTTCGGCAACCGCGTCGGTCAGTTCCATGTTCCCGCCGTTCGTGAAATATCTTTCCATTGTGTGCATCATTATGTCCGTGCAACCGGATGCCGTCTGATAATCCGGCAAAGTCATTGTCAATTCCGGATTCATTATCGCAAATTTCGGACGCGCCATATCACTTCCGTAGGAGCGTTTCTCTTTCGTGTCTTCGTTGGTTATGACGGAGCTGCGACTCATTTCGCTGCCCGCCGCAGAAATTGTAAGGATAACTCCGACCGGCAAACAGGCATTCGCTTGCCGCGTGTGTTGATAAAGTTCCCAAACATCTTTATTCGGTTCGGCAAGTGCATAGGCGATCGCTTTCGCCGAGTCGATGACACTGCCGCCGCCGACCGCCAAAATAAAATCAATCTGATTCAAATTTCCGGACGCGACACCTTCACGGACTTTTCCGAGTTGCGGATTTGGAACGACACCGCCGACTTCAACGTGAAAAATTCCCACGTCGTCCAAAATTTTTTTCACCCGCGCAAGGAGTCCGGAACGAATCGCGCTTTTCCCGCCGTAGTGAATCAAAACTCTTTTGCCGCCGAACTCTTTTATCAATTCGCCGACTTGGTTTTCGGTTTCCCTGCCGAAAATAATTTTTGTCGGCGTGTAATAGTTGAAGTTGAACATTTTCATTCCTCCCAAAATTTTTTTGCGGCTATTGTAACACAAAATAAAAAATTCCGTGCGGAAATTTGCTTGCACAAAAACGGTTGCGGGGAATATAATTTCGCGGGGTGAGAATTTATGAACATCAACAGAGTTTTTTTAATCGTGCTTGACAGTTTGGGCATCGGCAACGAACCGGACGCGCCGGACTTCGGGGACGGAATTTGCAACACGTTAAAATCAATTTCGGAGTCGAAAAAATTTTCCGTTCCGAATCTTGCCCGGCTCGGACTTTTCAATATCGACGGAATAAATTTCGGTTCGCCGGAAAAAAATCCGGTCGGAAGTTTTGCCCGGCTCCGCGAATTTTCCGGAGGGAAAGATACAACCGTCGGGCATTGGGAAATGGCAGGTCTCTTATTTCCGAAAAACCTTTTCCGACTTATCCGAACGGCTTCCCCGATGACGTGATGAACGAATTGGAAAAAGCGATCGGCAGAAAATTTATTTGCAACAAACCGTATTCCGGGACGAAAGTCATTCACGATTACGGGCGCGAACATGAGGAAACCGGAAAGTTGATTGCTTACACTTCGGCGGACAGCGTTTTTCAAATTGCCGCGCACGAAGAAAAAATTCCGGTCGAAACGCTTTACGAATATTGCAGAATCGCCCGGAAAATTTTGGTCAGTCGTCACGGTGTCGCTCGCGTCATTGCGAGACCGTTCGTCGGAAAATTTCCGGACTACGAAAGAACTCCCCGCCGTCACGATTTTTCACTCGAACCGCCGGAAGATACGATTTTGGACGCGCTCAAAAAAAATAATTTCGCGACAATCGGCGTGGGAAAAATTTCGGACATTTTCGCCGGCAAAGGTGTAAGTCGTTCGCTCGGCGTGAATGAAAACAATTCGGACGGCATGAGAAAAACTTTCGACGTGCTGAACGAAAATTTCACCGGGCTGTGTTTCGTAAATCTGGTTGACTTCGATATGGTTTTCGGACACCGGCGCGACGTTGACGGTTATGCGAACGCGATGACGATTTTTGACCGGGAACTCGGAGAATTTTTGCCGAAACTGCGCGACGACGATATTTTGATGATAACCGGAGATCACGG
>CAJOFG010000048.1:8345-13577 GCA_905233965.1 uncultured Selenomonadaceae bacterium | reverse complement strand
AGCCGAGAAAAACCGTTGCAACCGGCATTGAAATGTTCCGCAAACTTTTGGACAGCGCGGTTGCCGGCGACAACGTCGGTGTTCTCCTTCGCGGCGTTGACCGTAAAGAAATCGAACGCGGTCAAGTTATTGCGAAACCGGGAACGATTCATCCGCACACCAAATTTAAAGCGCAGGTTTACGTCCTTACCAAAGAAGAAGGCGGTCGTCATACTCCGTTCTTTGCAAACTATCGTCCGCAATTCTATTTCAGTACAACCGACGTTACCGGTGTTGTCGGCAACTTGAAAGACACCAACGGAAACGCGGCTGAAATGTGTATGCCGGGCGACCACATCGAAATGGACGTTGAACTCATCACCCCGATCGCTATCGAAAAAGGCTTGCTCTTCGCTATTCGTGAAGGCGGTCACACCGTCGGTTCCGGTCGCGTTATCGAAATCAACGAGTAATCGAACGATTTAAAAATTTTCAAAACAGGTGAGTGCCGGGTTGCCGGTTAAAAATTCCGGCAATCCGGTTTAATCCTGTAAGTATCAAAGCGATGACATGACAGATGGCTCGGTGAATTTGTGGAAAGTAATCGAGGGAACTGTTATGGAGCAATGCCGGGAGCCCGACTCCCGACTGAGGAGGAAAATAAATTGCCACAGAAACAAACCAAAAAAATCCGTATTCGCTTGAAGGCCTACGACCATAAGTCGTTGGACAAGAGCGCGGCAAAAATTGTCGATACGGCAAAGAAAACCGGCGCGATGGTCTCCGGACCCGTTCCGCTCCCGACGGAGAAAAATATTTATACCATTCTCCGTTCGCCGCACGTCAATAAAGATTCTCGCGAGCAGTTTGAGATGAGAACTCACAAGCGTTTGATTGACATTCTCCGTCCGACTCAAAAGACGGTTGACGCGCTTGTCCGTCTTGACTTGCCCGCCGGTGTTGACATCGAGATTAAGCTGTAAGGCGGGGAGGTGTGAACATTGGCAAAAACAATTTTGGGAATCAAGTTGGGCATGACGCAAATTTTCACTGAGGACGGTCAGGTTATTCCGGTAACCGTCGTCGAAAGCGGAAATAACGTCGTCATTCGCAACAAAACGGTTGACACGGACGGCTACTACGGTGTTCAAATCGGATTCGGCGAAGTCAAAGAAAACAAAGTTACCAAGCCGATGAAAGGTCACTTTGAAAAATGCGGCGTGAAACCGGTCAAATTCATTCGTGAAATTCGTCTTGCGGCGGAGTCCGAATACAAAGTCGGCGACACGATCGGCGTTGACATTTTTGAAAACGGTGAGCTCGTTGACGTTATCGGCACTTCCAAAGGTAAAGGATTTGCCGGCGGCATCAAACGCCACAACTTTGCACGCGGACCTATGGGTCACGGTTCAAAATCCCACCGCGAACCCGGCTCCACCGGCGCGATGATGTCCGGTCCGGGCGGTCGCGTCATCAAAGGCAAAAAATTGCCGGGACGTATGGGCGGCACTCGTACCACAGTCCAGCGTTTGACAGTCGTCAGAGTTGACGCGGACAGAAATTTGCTCCTCATCAAAGGCGCAATTCCCGGTCCGAAAAAAGGCTTTGTCATAGTGAGAGAAACCGTTAAACCGGATAAAAGGAAAAAATAAAGGAAAGGAGGAATGACAGATGCCGAAATTGGCAGTATACGATATGACGAATTCAAAAGTCGGCGAAATCGAACTCGGTGCGGAAATTTTCGACGTGGAAATGAATGAAGGACTCGTTCATCAAGCCGTTGTCATGCAAATGGCTTCGTGGCGGCTCGGGACTCATTCGACGAAAACGCGCGGACTTGTTCGCGGCGGCGGACGTAAACCTTGGCGGCAGAAAGGCACCGGTCGTGCCCGTGCGGGTACGCGCAGAAGTCCTTTGTGGCGCGGCGGCGGTACGGTTTTCGGACCGCATCCCCGTTCTTACGCTTTCAGAATGCCGCGCAAACAACGTCGCCTCGCTTTGAAATGTGTTTTGACCGACAAAGTTAAATCCGACAATCTGATTGTTTTGGACGATTTGAAATTCGATGCACCCAAGACAAAAAAATTTGTCGAGTTCCAAAAGAGCTTCGGTGTTGATAATTGCAAGGCACTGTTTATAACCAAAGAGCAGGCGGAAAATGTCACGCTCTCGGCGAACAACCTCCGCAACGCAAAGACAATTACCGCACTTGAATTGAATGTTTACGACATTCTCAACTGCGAAAAAATCTTCCTCACCAAAGATGCTGTTGCAAAAATTGAGGAGGTGTACGTCTGATGGATGCAAGAGACATTTTACTTCGCCCGTTGATTACCGAACGCACCACAAGTCTCATGGCTGAAGGCAAATACGTTTTCGTCGTTGACAAACGCGCAAACAAAATTCAAATTGCCGATGCGGTTCACGAAATTTTCGATGTCAAAGTCGAAAACGTCAACACCGTCAACGTCAAAGGCAAAAGAAAACGTATGGGACGCAGTGTCGGTAAAGTCAAGAGATACAAAAAGGCGATTGTGAAACTTGCGGCGGGAGAGACGATCGAGTTCTTCACCGTTTGATTTAAGAAGCGTGGGAATAAAATCATTTAAGCCGTATTCCCCCGGTCGTCGTTTCATGACGGTTTCCACTTTCGATGAAATTACGACCGACAAGCCGGAAAAATCTCTGCTTGCACCGCTGAAAAGTCACGGCGGTCGCAACCAACAGGGAAGAATGACGGTGCGGCATCAGGGCGGCGGACATAAACGCCGTTACAGAATCATAGATTTCAAACGCAACAAGGACGGAGTTCCCGCCAAAGTTGCGACAATCGAATACGATCCGAATCGCAGTGCGCGAATTGCCCTTCTGCACTATGCGGACGGAGAAAAGCGTTACATCATCGCGCCGGTCGGATTGAAAGTCGGCGATAAAGTCGAATCCGGTCCGGAAGCGGACATCAAAGTCGGTAACGCTCTTCCGCTGAAAAATATTCCGGTCGGTACGATGATCCACAATATCGAAATGAAAATCGGCAAAGGCGGACAACTCGTTCGCAGTGCCGGTGCATCCGCTCAGCTCATGGCGAAAGAAGGAAATTACGCGACAATAAGAATGCCTTCCGGCGAAGTTCGCAAAATCCACATCAACTGCCGTGCAACGATCGGACAGGTCGGAAATTTGGATCACGAAAACATTACAATCGGTAAAGCCGGTCGCAGTCGTTGGCTCGGCGTTCGTCCCGCGAACCGCGGCGTAGTCATGAACCCGGTAGACCATCCGCACGGCGGCGGCGAAGGTCGCAGCCCGGTCGGTCGCAAACACCCGGTTACCAAGTGGGGTAAATGCGCTATGGGTGCCAAGACCCGTCGCAAGAAAGCGTCCGACAAACTTATCGTACGTCGTCGCAAATAATTGACGGAGGGAGGAAAATAACTTGTCAAGATCTGTAAAGAAAGGACCGTTCGTGCAGGAGAAACTTTTGAAAAAAATCGAGGCTCTCAACGAGTCGAACGACAAAAAAGTTATCCGCACCTGGTCGCGCAGTTCCACGATTCTTCCTTCGTTCATCACTCACACGATTGCGGTACACGACGGAAGAAAACACGTTCCGGTCTACATCACCGAAGATATGGTCGGACACAAACTCGGAGAATTTGCACCGACGCGCACCTTTAAAGGTCACGCCGGCGAAGAGCGCAAAATGAAATTGAAGTAAACCGATTAAAAATTTTTGAGAGGAGGTTTTTTAGTGGCACGGGAAGTCAAAGCAACGGCAAAATATGTAAGAATCGCGCCCCGCAAAGTTCGCGTGGTCATGGATTTGATTCGCGGCAAAAGTGTTTCGGACGCGCTTGCAATTTTGAAATTCACGCCGAAACGCGGAGCGGTACTCGTCACAAAAGTACTCAACTCGGCTGTGGCAAATGCGGAAAATAATTTTGACATGGACGCCGAAGACCTCTATGTGTCGAAGTGTTACGCGGATCAGGGACCCACACTCAAGAGAATTCACCCGCGTTCACGCGGTCAGGCTTTCAGCATTTTGAAACACACTTCACACATAACCGTAACGGTTTCGGAGAGAGAAACAGAGGAATAATTAAAGGAGGGAAACGGTTTGGGTCAGAAGGTACATCCTCACGGGATACGCCTCGGCATTGTCAAAACTTGGGACGCAAAATGGTACGCCGATAAAGAATTTGCGAAAAATCTTCACGAAGACATCAAAATCCGTAAAGAACTCAAAAAACAGTTGATGCAGTCGGGCGTTTCGCGCATTGAAACCGAAAGATCAAAAAATCGTCTCAAATTGACAATACACACCGCCAAACCCGGTATGGTCATCGGTCGCGGCGGTTCCGGTATCGAACAAATTAAAGACGGCTTGAAAAAGCTTACCGACAAAAAGTTGGACATTAATATCACCGAAATTCGTCAGCCGGATTTGGATGCAACGTTGGTTGCGGAAAACATTGCCGCGCAGTTGGAACGCAGAATCGCTTTCCGTCGCGCAATGAAACAATCCGTCGGACGGACAATGCGTCTCGGTGCGAAGGGAATTAAAATCATGTGCAGCGGTCGCTTGGGCGGCGCGGAAATTGCCCGCTCCGAATCTTACCGCGAAGGCAGTATTCCCCTTCACACGCTCCGCGCAGACATCGATTACGGTTTCGCGGAAGCAAACACCACTTACGGACGTATCGGAATTAAAGTTTGGATTTTCAAAGGCGAAATTCTTCCGGAGAAAAAAGAGAAGGAAGAGCGCGTTCAGACCGAAGGGAGTGACGCGTAATGTTGATGCCGAAAAGAACGAAGTACCGCAAACAGTTTCGCGGCAGAATGAAAGGTAAAGCAAATCGCGGAAACACGATTGCTCACGGTCAATACGGACTTGTCGCACTCGAACCGGCATGGATTACCAACCGTCAAATCGAGGCGGCTCGTATCGCGATGACTCGTTACATTCGTCGCGGCGGTCAAGTTTGGATTAAAATTTTCCCGGACAAACCGGTTACCGCAAAGCCGGCGGAAACCCGTATGGGCAGCGGCAAAGGTTCTCCGGAATACTGGGTAGCGGTCGTTAAACCCGGTCGCGTTCTCTTTGAAATGGCCGGCGTTCCCCGCGAAGTTGCGGCGGAGGCAATGCGTCTTGCCGGACACAAATTGCCGATTAAAACCAAATTCATCGAAAACGAAGGTCAAGGCGATGTTTATGTTCCCGTTGTCAATGAATCTTTAGCGGACGCGAAG
>CAJOFG010000048.1:0-8274 GCA_905233965.1 uncultured Selenomonadaceae bacterium | reverse complement strand
GTAAATGAAGGTGAATGAGATTCGTGAAATGAGCGCGGAAGAACAGGTCGAAAAAATTCAATCTTTAAAAGAGGAACTCTTTAACCTCCGCTTTCAGCACGCTACGGGTCAGTTGGAAAATCCCATGCGTATTCGCGAAGTGAAAAAATCAATCGCACAAATCAAAACCATTCATCGCGAAGTCGAATTGGGAATCCGTAAATAAGAACCGAACCTCAAGCTGAGAAAGGAGGACGAACGTGAGCGAAGAGAAAAAACGCAACGAGCGCAAAACGCGTGTCGGCAAAGTCGTAAGCGACAAAATGCAAAAAACCGTCGTCGTGGCGATCGAAGAACTCGTTCAACACAAACTTTACCAAAAATCCGTAAAGAGAACGGTCAAATTCAAAGTGCATGACGAAAATGAAGAGGCACACGTCGGCGATAAAGTTTCCATCATGGAAACCCGTCCGCTTTCCAAAGAAAAGCGTTGGCGGTTGGTAAAAATCGTCGAGAAGGCAAAATAAAATTTTTTCGGCGGGAAAATTTTTTTCCCGGAAACTTTTTTGGGAAGGGAGGATAAAAAGTGATTCAACAACAAACCATGTTGAATGTTGCCGACAACACCGGCGCGAAAAATATCATGTGTATTCGCGTTTTGGGCGGTTCTTTCCGTCGCTATGCAAACGTCGGCGACATCATTGTTGCTTCCGTTAAAACTGCCGCGCCCGGCGGTCAAGTCAAAAAGGGCGAGGTCGTTAAAGCCGTCGTCGTTCGCACGCGCAAAGGTCTTCGTCGCCCGGACGGTTCCTATATCCGTTTCGACGACGCGGAACCCGTATTTTCGGACCGGTTGCCCGCGAACTTCGCGAAAAAGATTTTATGAAAATAATTTCTCTTGCGCCGGAGGTCTTGTAAGAGAGGAGGTGCCGAATTGTCAAAAATGAAAATGCACGTGAAACGCGACGATACCGTCGTCGTGCTTTCCGGCAAAGATAAAGGTAAGCAGGGCAAAATCATCAAAACGATGCCGAAAAAAGGAATGGTCGTCGTCGAGGACGTAAACAAAGTTAAACGGCACACCAAACCGAGTACAGCCGTTCCTCAAGGCGGTATCATTTCCAAAGAAATGCCCATGAACGTCTGCAAAGTCCAGCTCGTTTGTGACCCGTATCGGTCACAAAACGGTTGACGGCAAAAATGTTCGCGTTTGCAAAAAATGCGGCGAAGTCGTCGATTCGGCAAAATAATTTTTTGAAAGGAGGGATAATGTGAGCAGACTTTTTGACAAATATAAAAATGAGGTTGTCGCCGCGTTGACGGAAAAATTTTCCTACAAAAACGTGATGCAGGTTCCTAAACTTGAAAAAATTGTCATCAACATCGCATTGAGTGACGCGGTCGGAAATCCCAAAGCATTGGAGTCCGCAATGACGGATCTCGCCACAATTTCCGGACAGAAACCGATTCAGACTCGCGCGAAAAAATCTTTGGCGGCTTGGAAACTTCGTCAAGGCATGGCGATCGGTTGCAAAGTTACTTTGCGCGGAAATCGTATGTACGAATTTCTCGACAAGTTTATGAATATCGCTCTCCCGCGTGTTCGCGACTTTCGCGGTGTCAATCGCAAATCTTTCGACGGACGCGGAAATTATGCGATGGGTATCAAAGAACAACTCATTTTCCCCGAGATTGAGTACGACAAAATCGATAAAATTCGCGGCATGGACATCATCATCGTGACGACGGCAAAAACCGACGAGGAAGCTCTCGAATTTTTGTCACTCATGGGAATGCCCTTCGCCAACGCTTGAACGATGGGAAGTGATTATTAAATGGCAAAAAAAGCTTTAATCGAAAAGTGGAGCAAGACTCCCAAATTCTCGACTCGCAACTACAATCGTTGCAAAATTTGCGGTCGCCCGCACGGGTACATGAGAAAATTTGATATGTGCCGTATCTGCTTCCGTGAGCAGAGCTACGCCGGCGCAATTCCCGGAATCACGAAGTCCAGTTGGTAAAAACTCGAAAGGAGGATATCGATTCCTTATGGCAATGACTGATCCCATTGCGGATATGTTGACGCGCATCCGCAACGCAAATTCTGTCAGACACGACAAAGTTGAAATTCCCGGCTCGAAAATCAAAACTGCCATCGCAGAGGTTCTCAAGCAGGAAGGTTACATCAAGGATTACACGTTCGCGCAGGACAACAAGCAAGGTATCTTGACGGTTTTCCTCAAATACGGAGCGGAACGTGAAAAAGTTATAACCGGCATTCAGCGCATCTCCAAACCCGGCTTGCGCCGCTACTCCAAGAAGAAAGATCTTCCCAGAGTTTTGGGCGGACTCGGCATCGCGATTATTTCCACTTCAAAAGGAATCATGAGCGACAAAGAGGCAAGAAAAGTCGGACTCGGCGGCGAAGTTATCGCCCATGTTTGGTAAAAGTTTTTTCCGAACGAAATTATGTTCGGTAACTTTTCACAAGTTGCAGGAGGTGCAATAAATGTCAAGAATCGGAAGGGCACCGATAACCATTCCCGCCGGCGTAACCGTAAAAATCGACGAGAATAATTTGGTGCAGGTAAAAGGTCCGAAGGGTGAACTCTCCCGGAAGATCCATCAGGATATGAAAATAACCGTGGAGGACGGCGTTCTTACGGTTACCCGTCCCTCAGACGATAAAGTGCACAGAAGTATGCACGGACTGTCCCGCACGTTGATTAACAACATGGTTGTCGGCGTTACGCAGGGATTCACCAAAAATCTTGAAATCAGCGGTGTCGGCTATCGTGCGACAAAGCAGGGAAAAAATTTGAGTCTCGCGCTCGGTTATTCCCACCCGGTTGTCATTGAACCGCCCGCAGGTATCACCCTCGATGCTCCGACGGCAACCACGATCACCGTTCACGGAATCGACAAGGAATTGGTCGGAGCGGTCGCGGCGGACATTCGCGGAAAACGTGAGCCCGAACCTTACAAAGGCAAAGGCATCAAGTACGCCGGCGAACATATTCGTCGTAAGGAAGGCAAAGCGGGAGCGAAGGGTAAATAATTCGTTCAAATGATTTTTGGCGGAAGGAGAGTCATAAATGCTTCTGAAAGCAGATAAAAAGAAGACGCGGAGCAAAAGACATTTGCGCGTTCGCAATCGCCTTTCCGGCACTGCCGAACGTCCGCGTTTGAATGTATTCCGCAGTTTGTCGCACATTTACGCGCAAGTTATCGACGATGAAAAAGGTCATACGCTCGTCGCCGCAAGTTCCCTCGAAAAAGGTTTTGAGGGCAGCGGCGGAAACGTCGAAGGCGCGAAAAAAGTCGGTGCGGCCATTGCGAAAAAAGCGTTGGAAAAAGGAATTACCGAAGTCGTTTTCGATCGCGGCGGCTACATTTATCACGGTCGCGTCGCGGCACTCGCGGAAGCGGCTCGCGAAGGCGGATTAAAATTTTAAACGAAGGAGGTTGAATCAATGCCCAGAAATGAAAGACCCGAAAGAAACGAAAACGAAACTCCGGAGTTTGAGGAGAAAGTTGTCTTTATAAATCGTGTCGCAAAAGTCGTCAAAGGCGGTCGCAGATTTTCTTTCAGCGCGCTTGTCGTCGTCGGCAACAAGAACGGCAAAGTCGGCGTGGGACTCGGCAAAGCCGCCGAAGTTCCCGAAGCGATTCGCAAAGGCGTGGACGATGCGAAGAAAAATTTGATTGAAGTCGCTTTGAAAGATCGTTCCATTCCTCACGGCGTTGTCGGCGTATTCGGTGCCGGTCGCGTCATGTTGAAACCGGCGGCAAAAGGTACCGGCGTTATCGCGGGCGGTCCCGCCCGTGCGGTACTCGAGCTTGCCGGCGTTCACGACATTCTGACAAAATCTCTCGGCTCGTCCAACCCGAACAACATGGTTCGTGCGACGCTTGCCGGATTGAAAATGTTGAAACGTGCCGAAGTCGTCGCGGAGCTTCGCGGCAAAACGGTCAAAGAGCTTTTCGTTTAAGGAGGGTGTTAAATGGCTAAGTTGAAAGTCACTTTGAAAAGAAGCCTGATAAGCCGTCCCGAAACTCAGAGAAAGACAGTTCGCTCTCTCGGACTGCGTAAGATAAATTCATTTTCGATTCTGCCCGACGAGCCGACAATTCGCGGACAGATTTTCAAAGTGAAACATTTGGTTGAAGTTGAGGAAGTCAAAGAGTAATCGGAGGAGGTTTTAAAATGAAATTGCATGAACTGAAACCTGCCGAAGGTTCTCGCAAAAAAGCCAATCGCGTCGGACGCGGCATCGGTTCCGGAAACGGCAAAACTTCCGGTCGCGGTCACAAAGGACAAAAAGCGCGCTCCGGCGGCGGGGTCCGTCCGGGCTTTGAAGGCGGTCAAATGCCGATTTACCGTCGTTTGCCGAAACGCGGTTTCACAAACATTTGGGCTAAAGAATATGCCGAAGTCAACGTGGAAACTTTGAACGTTTTCGACGACGGAGAAACGGTTGATGCCGTTGCTCTCGTTGAAACCGGAATTTTGAAAAACGTTCGCGACGGCGTAAGAATTCTCGGCAACGGAGAAATCAAAAAGAAATTGACTGTCAGAGCGCAGGGCTTTACCAAAAAGGCCGTCGAAAAAATCGAAGCGGCCGGCGGCAAAACTGAGGTGATTTGAGGTGCTCTCCGCACTTTCAAACATTTTCAAAATTCCCGAACTCCGTCAGAGAGTAATTTTTACTCTGATAATGTTCGCCGTCTTCCGAATGGGAACGCACATACCGGTTCCCGGAGTCGATCCCACCGCGATTGAGCAACTGTTCAACAACGGAAGTTTATTCGGACTGCTGGACTTGTTTTCCGGCGGCGCGTTCAGTAAATTTTCCATCTTCGCGATGAGTATCACTCCCTACATCAACGCGGCGATTATCATGCAACTTCTGACGGTCGTCGTACCGACTTTGGAGCAGTGGTCGAAGGAAGGCGCGGAAGGGCATAAAAAGACGACGAAGGTTACAAGACAACTGACCGTCGTCCTTGCCTTCCTCCAGGCAATCGGAATGTCAATCGGTTTAAAAGCGGCAATTCTGAATCCGAACCCGGTGAACATTTTGATAATCGCCATAACTTTGACGGCGGGAACGACTTTGCTGATGTGGATCGGCGAACAAATTACGGCGCAAGGTGTCGGCAACGGAATTTCCCTGATAATTTTCGCGGGAATAGTTGCGGCTCTTCCGAAAAATATCGGAACGATGTACCAGTATCTTCGTGCGGGAACGATAAATTATTTCAGCGTCCTGTTGTTCGTGATAATCGCGGTGGCAATGATAGTTTTCGTCATCTACGTCGAAGCGGCTTATCGTCGTGTGCCGATCACTTACGCGAAAAGAGTTGTCGGAGCAAGGGGATTCGGAGGACACTCCAGCCACATTCCGTTGAAAGTCAACCAGGCCGGCGTTATCCCGATAATTTTTGCCTCGTCCGTGCTGATGTTCCCGATAACCGTCGTTCAATTCATCGACATTCCGGAAGTGCAAAAAGTTGCGGCTTACCTTCAATGGGGAACGCCTTTGCAAACTTCAATTTACGTTGTGCTGATAATTTTCTTCACCTACTTCTACACGGCGGTTACGGTAAAAATTCCGGACATGGCGGACAATTTGAAAAAGTACGGCGGATTTGTTCCCGGCATCAGACCGGGACAGCCGACGGCAGATTATATCGATCACGTTTTAACCAGATTGACTTTGGCGGGCTCGGTCTTCCTTGCGTTCATTGCGGTTCTCCCGACTTTGATGGGAGGATTGACGCATATTCAGGGAATTTACTTCGGCGGCACGGCACTTTTAATTGTCGTAAGCGTCGCGCTCCATACGATGAAACAGATAGAAGCAATGGTCGTTATGCGGCACTATGAAGGCTTCATGAGATAAGGGGGAAACAAAATGCAACTTTTACTGATGGGGCCTCCGGGTGCCGGAAAAGGTACGCAGGCGGCAGAACTCGTTAAAAAATTTTCCATACCGCAAATTTCAACCGGCGATATGTTCCGTGCAGCCGTCAAAGAAGGGACGGAACTCGGCAAAAAAGCTGAGGCTTGCATGAAAGCCGGCACACTCGTTCCCGACGAAGTCACAATCGGAATTGTTCGCGAAAGACTCGGCAAGGACGATTGCAAAAACGGTTTCATGCTTGACGGTTTTCCGCGTACGGTCGAACAGGCGGATGCGTTGGAAAAAATTCTCGACGAACTGAATTTGAAACTCACTAAAGTTTTGAACATTCACGTTCCCGCAGAAGATTTAATCGAAC
The DNA here is from genome assembly GCA_905233965.1 of uncultured Selenomonadaceae bacterium. Taxonomy (GTDB): domain Bacteria; phylum Bacillota; class Negativicutes; order Selenomonadales; family Selenomonadaceae; genus Quinella. The sequence continues at coordinate 2,010 of CAJOFG010000048.1, read as the reverse complement.
GTGCCGTCGGTCGCAGAATTTGCAAAAAATGCGGTGCGACTTACCACGTCAAATTCAACCCGTCGAAGGAAGAATCGAAATGCGACAACTGCGGCGGCGAACTTTATCAACGTGCGGACGACAACGCCGAAACGATGAAAACCCGGCTTGCGACTTACGAAAATTCCACGCGCCCGCTGATAGAGTATTACAAAAAAGCCGGTATCTATACCGAAGTTGACGGCAGACAACCCATTGCCAAAGTCACCGAAGAACTTGTAAACGTCTTGTCCTCGGTGAAAAAATGAATCGAGGGAAAAAATAATGTCAAAACAAGACGTAATAGAAGTTGAAGGTAAAGTGGTCGAGGCTCTGCCGAACGCGATGTTCCAAGTCGAATTGGAAAACGGGCACACGGTTTTGGCTCACGTTTCCGGAAAAATCAGAATGAACTTCATCAGAATTTTGCCCGGCGACAAAGTTACAATCGAACTCACGCCCTACGATTTGTCAAGAGGACGAATCACTTACCGTTTCAAATGAAAAAAATTTTGTAGACATAAAATAAAAAAAGTGCTACATTACCGACTTGTTAAGGAGGCGGGTACAAATGAAAGTCAGACCGTCCGTAAAAAAATTGTGCGACAAATGCAAAATCATCAAACGCAAAGGTCGCGTAATGGTTATTTGTGAAAATCCCAAACATAAACAGCGTCAGGGATAAAGAAACTTTTTTTAGGGAGGTGAAAAATTTATGGCACGTATAGCCGGTGTAGATTTGCCCCGTGACAAGAGAATTGAATACGCGTTGACGTATATTTTCGGAATCGGTCTTCCGTCGTCCCGGAAAATTCTGGAGATGACCGGAGTCAATCCCGATACGCGGACAAGAGATCTCACGGACGACGAAGTTGTTAAACTTCGTGATGCCATCGATCACAATTTCGTGGTTGAAGGTGACCTTCGCCGCGACATTCAAATGGACATCAAGCGACTCATTGATATTGGCTGCTATCGCGGACGTCGCCACCGTCTCGGTCTTCCGGTACGCGGACAAAACACCAAAAACAACGCACGGACTCGCAAGGGTCCCAAAAAACTCGTCCAAGGCAAGAAGAAAGAGTAGTTCTCCGGAAATTTTTCGGAAACTTTTTAAGGAGGCTTAAAAGGTGGCAACCAAAAGAACGGTTCGTTCAAAGAAAAAAGTTCGCAAGAATATCGAATCCGGCGTGGCGCATATCAGCTCCACGTTTAACAATACAATCGTCACGATCACCGACAAGAGCGGCAATGCACTTTCATGGGCTTCTGCCGGCGGTCTCGGTTTTCGCGGCTCGCGCAAAAGCACTCCGTTTGCCGCTCAACAGGCAGCGGAGGTCGCGGCAAAGGCGGCTATGGAACACGGCTTGAAACAGGTCGAAGTTTTCGTCAAAGGTCCGGGTGCGGGACGTGAAGCGGCAATTCGTTCGTTGCAGGCAACCGGTTTGGAAGTCAACATGATTAAAGATGTTACTCCCATTCCTCACAACGGATGCCGTCCGCCGAAACGCAGAAGAGTCTGATACAGGAGGTGCTTTAACATATGGCTATTGACAGAGTACCGGCTTTAAAACGTTGCCGCGCTCTCGGAATCGAGCCGGCTGTTATCGGTCGTTCGCGTCAGTCGAAACGTCAGGCGCACCGCTCGATGCGTAAAGTCAGTGAATACGGTCTTCAGCTGAAAGAAAAGCAGAAGGCAAAATTTATCTACGGCGTTCTTGAACGTCAATTCCGCAACTGCTACGAAAAAGCAAAGAAGATGCCCGGCGTCACCGGCGAAAATCTTTTGATTTTGCTTGAGCGCAGAATTGATAACGTCGTCTACCGTCTCGGTTTCGCAAATACACGCCGTCAGGCAAGACAATTCGTCACTCACGGTCACATCACCGTAAACGGCAAACGCTTGGACATTCCGTCCGCATTGGTCAGAGTCGGTGACGTTGTGGAAGTTTGCGAAAAGAGCCGCACGAAAGAATTTTTCAAAAACATTAA
>CAJOFG010000047.1 GCA_905233965.1 uncultured Selenomonadaceae bacterium | reverse complement strand
ACGCGGTCCGGAAGCGTCAATCAATGCCTGTATCGGCAATATGTTCCGGCTGGGTGCGCAGTATGCCCCGGAAGCGCGGGTAATCGCGTTTAACCCGCCGGCTCTTCCGGGTCTGGGTTCCGTCGGCGGCTGGTCTTTGCAACTTCAAGATATGTCCGGTCACACGAACGAAGAATTGAATGAATTGGCAAGTCGAATCGTTGCGAAGGCAAATCAGCGTCCGGAGTTGCAAGGTGTCCGTACGACGTTTAACATTGCGTCCCCGACGATTGAATACGACATCGACCGGGAAAAAATTAAAATGCTCGGTGTAAGCATGAGCGACGTTTTCACGGCTCTGCAAGTCAACTTCGGCGGTGCGCAAGTCAACGACTTCAACCGTTTCGGACGTACTTATAAAGTTATGTTGCAGTCTGACACTCTTTATCGAACGGCGGCCGAGTCGGCAAAATTCGTTTACGTCAAAGGTTCTGACGGACAGAGAGTTCCGCTCGATACTTTGATAATTCCGCGTATGAGTACAGGTCCGACGCAAATTTCAAGATTCAATGCGTCCCGTGCGGTACAATTTCAAGGCAACGCCGGCGCGGGTTACAGTTCCGGGCAGGCAATGAATGCGATAGAAGAAATTGTCAAAGAGGAAGCCGGTACCGGTTTCAATATCGAATGGTCGGGACAATCCCGCGAAGAGAAAAAAGCGGCAAGTTCGACAATGCAGATTTTGGCACTTGCTTTGGTGTTCGTCTTCCTGATGCTCGCCGCGCTGTATGAAAGTTGGTCGGTGCCGTTCGCGGTTCTGCTGACCGTTCCCACCGGAATTTTCGGCGCGGTCGTTTCGGAATACGGCTTGAGCATTATCGAAGGATTGTTCGGCATACAAAATTCCGGCTTGCAGGACAGCGTTTATATGCAAATCGGAATTATAATGATAATCGGTCTTGCGGCGAAAAATGCGATACTGATTGTCGAGTTTGCGAAAGTCCGCGTTGACAGAGGCATGCGCCCGGTCAAAGCGGCGATTGAGGCGGCGGGCTTGCGTCTGCGTCCGATTTTGATGACATCGCTTGCATTTATAATCGGGTGTTTGCCGCTTGCGTTTGCTGTCGGTGCCGGTTCTGCCGCGCGTAACGGAATGGGCGTGGCGGTTGTCGGCGGAATGTTGTTTGCGACGAGTTTGGGAATTTTCCTTATCCCGGTTTTCTTCGTCATAGTCGAGTATGTCGCGGAGAAATTCGGATTCATGAAACAGGAACGCCGCAAATCTTCAATCGACTATATGTAAAAATTTTCAACCGAATATAAAAATTTTTCCCGTGAAAAAATTTTTCGCGGGATTTTTTTTTCGTCCGGAGAATTATAACAATGACGGAGAAAAAATTTTTTGACCGGAGGAAAATGAAATTTTGAAAGCGTCAATGACAACGGTAAAAATAATTGCCGCACTTTTAATCGTCGCACTTTTCGCCGTGACACATTTCGCCGCGCCGGATTTTTTGCCGGAGGTGTTTGAACTTCTTTCTCACGGCGACATCGCGGAAACTGCGGAGTACATAAAAATCAGTTTCCTGTTGACGCTGTTCGTGAACGCTGTAGGATTTCCTCCCGCCGTAATTTTTTCGACGGCAAACACTTTAATCTTCGGAATTTTTTGGGGAATAACTTTATCCGTTCTCGCGGAGACCGTCGGCGTTACGATAAGTTTTTTGTTGCTCCGATTTTTCTTCCGGGACGCGGCGAAAAAAATGATTTCCAAAAGTCAAAAGTTAAGTTCGATTGACGAGTACAGCTCGGAAAAAGGTTTCGCCGTCATGTTGATTGCAAGAATGGTTCCTTACTTCCCCAGCGGAATTTTAAACGCACTCGGCGCACTCAGCGCGTTGAGTTTGAAAGATTATTTTCTCGCGTCGCTCATCGGAAAATTTCCTTCGACGGCGATTGAGGCAATTTTGGGACACGACGCGATTTTGCACAGCGAAGACCCGACCCGGATTGTCGTGGTAATAATTTTGGCGATAATCTTAATGGCTTGGGCTTGGCGTTATCAAAAAAATATTTCGGAAAAAAAGTAGGAGGAAAAATTTTTTTTGCAGTCTCGGAAACCGCCGGGATTTTTTTGTTGCCGCCGAAAAAATTAAGACTTGATTAAAAAAATCAAAATGTCAAAAATTTTTATTGACTTTTTGATTTTTCAATGTTATCATTCGCAACACCGAAAAGAAAACTAAGTGAAATAAATTTTGGGACGGGACGGCGGGCGATATTTTTTTTTCGGCGAATGAATTTTGAAAATCTGATTATAAACGGAGTGATAAAAATGGCGGGAGAAAAATTTACGGCGAAAGCGGCGGCGGCGATTCAGTCGGCGTCGCGGCAATGAAATATCATCAGGAATTTAATTCAAAACATTTGTTGCTGGCTTTGGCGAAAGAACCGGAAGGTTTGCTCGCCACGATTTTTGAAGAATGTCAAACCGACTTGCCGATGCTCAAAGTTCGTCTTGAGGCGGAGTTGAACAAAATTCCGGGCGTGAAAGGGCAGGAGCGTTTGGCAATGGGCGTTGACCTCGCCCGCGTTATCGGGAAGGCGAACGACTACGCCGGCTCGATGAAAGATGAATTTATCAGCACGGAACATCTTTTGCTTGCACTCGTCACGGACGGCGACAACGAAGTCCAAGAAATTGCGAAAGAGTTTAAGCTGACGAAATCGAAAATCGACGCATCAATAAAAAAGAATCGCAAACAAAATGTGACGACCGACAACCCGGAAGAAAATTACCGGGCACTCGCAAAATTCGGACGTGACTTGACGGCGGCGGCGCGTGCCGCGAAATTGGATCCGGTTATCGGGCGCGACGAAGAAATTCGCCGGACGATTGAAATTTTAAGTCGCAGAACAAAAAACAATCCGGTTTTAATCGGCGAACCCGGCGTCGGCAAAACTGCGATTGTCGAAGGACTTGCCCGGCGCATTGTTGCCGGCGACGTTCCGGAGTCGCTGAAAAATAAAACTCTTTACGCACTCGACATGGCATCGCTTATCGCCGGCGCAAAATTTCGCGGAGAATTTGAAGAGCGTTTGAAATCCGTACTTTCCGAAATTGCGAAGTCGGACGGAGAAATTTTGCTCTTCATCGACGAAGTCCACACCGTCGTCGGAGCCGGAAAAACCGAAGGCTCAATGGACGCGGGAAATATTTTGAAACCCATGTTGGCACGCGGCGAACTTCGTTGCATAGGCGCGACGACTTTAAACGAGTACCGGAAATACATTGAAAAAGATACCGCGCTTGAAAGACGTTTCCAACCGGTCATGGTCGGCGAACCGACAGTCGAAGATACCATTTCGATTTTGCGCGGCTTGAAGGAACGCTACGAAGTGCATCACGGCGTGAGAATCCGGGACGCGGCACTTGTCAGCGCGGCGACACTTTCCGACAGATACATTTCCGACAGATTTCTGCCGGACAAAGCGATTGACTTGGTTGATGAGGCGGCGGCGAAGTTGAGAACCGAAATTGAATCTCTCCCCGCGCCGATTGACGAAACGCGCAGAAAAATAATGCAACTCGAAATTGAATTTCAGGCTCTGCAAAAAGAAACGGACAGCGCGTCGCAAGAAAAATTGAAAAACATTCAAGACGAAATTGCAAAACTCCGCGCCGACGAAAAAAATCTTCGCGACAAGTGGGAGACCGAAAAGCAATCCATTTTGAGAGTTCGCGCAATCAAAAAAGAAATTGACGAAGTGAACAATCAAATGGCGACGGCGGAGCGCGCTTACGACCTCAACAAACTTTCAGAGCTTAAATACGGCAAACTTCCGGAGTTGCAAAAAACTTTGCAAAGCGTCGAAAAAGAAATTTCGGAACAGTCGCAAGGCGAACGACTTCTGAAAGAGGAAGTCGGCGAAGAGGATATCGCTAAAGTCGTCAGCCGCTGGACGGGTATTCCCGTTTCAAAAATGATGACCGGCGAACGCGAAAAACTTTTGCACCTCGAAGATACTTTGCACGAAAGAGTTGTCGGACAGGACGAGGCGGTTAAAGCCGTCAGTGAAGCGATTATCCGCGCCCGTGCCGGAATTAAAGATCCGAATCGTCCGATCGGCTCATTCATATTCTTGGGACCGACCGGTGTAGGTAAAACGGAGTTGGCGAAAACTTTGGCTGAGGCACTCTTCGACGACGAAAAAAGTATGATTCGCGTCGATATGAGTGAGTTCATGGAGAAACACAGCGTCGCCCGGTTGATCGGGGCTCCTCCCGGATACGTCGGCTACGACGAGGGCGGACAACTTACCGAAGCGGTTCGCCGCAGACCGTACAGCGTAATTTTGCTTGACGAAATCGAAAAAGCAAATCCGGACGTGTTCAACATTCTGCTGCAAATACTTGACGACGGCAGACTGACGGACGGCAAAGGTCGCGTCGTTGACTTCAAAAATACCGTCATCATCATGACAAGCAATCTCGGTTCGCAGGAAATTTTGAAACGCGCCAAAATCGGTTTCATCACCAACCAAGATTTTCAAGAGGCGGAAGGCGTTATCAAAGATATGCTGAAAAATTATTTCCGTCCGGAATTTTTGAACCGCATTGACGATATAATTGTTTTCAAATCGCTGGCGAAAGAACAGGTTAAATCCATCGCGGAAATTCTGCTTAAAACTCTCGGCAAGAGATTGGAAAAACAAATCAACGTATCGCTCACATGGGCAGATTCTGCCGTCGCCGCACTTTCCGAAAAAGGTTTCGATCCGAATTTCGGGGCGCGTCCTCTCCGCAGACTTTTAACTCACACGGTTGAAACGGAGCTGGGCAGAAAAATTATTGCCGGCGACGTGAAAGACGGCGACACGGTGGAAATAAGTTTCGACGGAACAAATTTCGCATTTGAAACGAAAACGCCGAAAGTGTCGATTGAAAAAGATACGGACAATGCGTCGGGGAGTGCGGCTTGAAAAAATTTTTCTTCGACGTTGACGTTAAACAAGTCAAGTGATAAAATACGTCGGTAATTTGATTTTGAGATTGTTATCGGAGGGAGGGAAGACAAATCATGGCCAATGAAGTCAAGGTAGGCAAGAATGAATCCATCGACAGTGCCCTCCGTCGTTTTAAGCGCACCTGTCAGAAGGCGGGAACGCTCGCAGAGGTTCGCAAGCGCGAACATTACGAAAAACCCAGTGTCCGCCGCAAGAAAAAATCAGAGGCGGCCAGAAAGCGCAAATTCCGTTAATATCGTTTTTTAAAATGAAACAATGCCGCTGTCTTTTTATCAAATTGACGGCGGTTTTTTAGTGAATAATAATTTTTAATCTTTCTTTAATACATTCGTCCGATTATATTTCGGACAAAAAAGTTACAGAAGGGAGTTCGGTACGCAAAATGCCCGAAAACAATTCCCCTCCGATTGAAAAGAGGACAGGAATACTTGCCATCGTAAAAATTTTACAATACTTCAGCGTAAAAAATTTGGAAGAATTTTTGAAAAATCATCCGGAAACGGACGACCAAATTGATTGGGACGACCTCCGGAAAATAGCCCGGAAAAATCGTCTCAGAAGTATGTTGATTCGTCCGACTCAGGAAGAGTTACGCGAAGTCGAATATCCCGCCGTCGCAAAATTGAATGACGGTTCTTACGTCACGCTCGCGAACGCAAACGATGAAGTTATCGTCGTTTTGGATCCGCGCGAAATGAAACCGATTGCACTTCCCATAAAAAAATTTTTGGAAACTTGGACGGGGGAACTCCTTACTTTCTCCGGTGCGCTGAATTGGGAATATTTCAAAAAGCGTTACAACGTCGATTGGTTCAAAAAAGTTTTGGAACATTACAAAAGACCGCTCGGCGAAGTTTTGCTTGCCTCGCTTTTCCTGCAACTCATGGGCATCGGTATGCCGCTCATCACGCAGGTTATCATCGACAAGGTAATAAACAATGAAGGTATGTCAACCTTAACCGTTATCGGTACGGGCATGGTTGTATTCTTCTTCATGCAGTCGCTTTTAAATTTCGTTAAAACTTACCTGCTCAACCACACGACGAACAAGTTGGACGCGATACTCGGCACGCGACTTTTCCGGCATTTGATTTCACTGCCGCTCCCGTATTACGAAAGACGGCGCGTCGGCGATACTTTGATGAGGGTCGGCGCATTGAGTCAGATTCGCGGATTTTTGACGGGTACCGGATTGATGACGACGCTTGACGTTCTTTTCTCCGTCGTCTTTATCGGTTTCATGCTCTGGTACTCCGTGCCGCTGACTTTGATTGTCCTGCTCGTCATTCCCTTGTACGTCGCGCAAAATATTTGGGCTGTCCCGATTATCAAGAGAAAAATTGAGGCGGTCTGGAGAACCGGCGCGATGAACAACGCCTTCATGGTTGAGGCGATAACAAATATCGAAACGATTAAATCTTTGGCAGTCGAACCGCAATTTCAAAACCGCTGGGAAAATTTGCTTGCCCGTTACGTTCGGACGACTTTTGAAAATGTAAAATTCAATCTCGTTATCGGCGGGTTCAGCAGTTTAATCAGCGGCGGCATCACCATGGCAATTTTCTGGTACGGCGGTCACATGGTCATGGACGGAGAATTTACACTCGGTCAGTTAATCGCCTTCCAAATGATTTCAAATCAGGCAATGGCTCCGATGACAAAACTTTTGACGATGTGGCCGGAAGTTCAGCAGGTCGGTCTTGCCCTCGAACGTATCGGCGACATTCTCAATACGCCGATGGAACCCGTCGTTCACGAAATGGGAATACGCGGAGAGGACAGAATATCCGGCGCCGTCGAATTTACCGACGTAAATTTCCGGTACAGAATGGACTTGCCGCTTGTCTTGGAGGATATAAATTTAAAAATTGCTCCCGGTGAAAAATTGGGCATAGTCGGTCGCTCCGGCTCCGGCTCCGGAAAATCCACGCTGACAAATTTGGTGCAGAACCTTTACGTTCCCGAATCCGGAAAAATTACCGTCGGCGGAATTGATACGGTCGAAGCGAATTTGGGCTGGCTGAGAAATCAAATCGGCGTTGTCATGCAGGAAAATTATCTGTTCAACGCCAGCGTCCGCGACAATATCGCGGTCAGTCGTCCGACGGCGACGATGGACGAAATTATTCGCGCCGCAAGACTTGCCGGAGCTCACGATTTTATTTTGGAACTCAAAGAAGGTTACGATACGAAAGTCGGAGAGCGCGGCGACTCGTTAAGCGGCGGGCAACGTCAGCGCGTGGCAATAGCCAGAGCCTTGCTTGCGAATCCTCCGATTTTGATTTTCGACGAGGCAACCAGTGCGCTTGACTACGAGTCCGAACGAATTATTTTCAACAACATGGACGCAATCGGCGAAGGCAGAACCATGTTGATAATCGCCCACAGATTGAGCGCGGTCAGACGTTGCGACAAAATTATCGTTATCGACAAGGGACACATCGTCGAAAGCGGTTCGCACGCGCAACTCATGGCGATGAACGGTCTTTATCGTTATCTTCACGATCAGCAGGCAACAAGAGGTTGAGAACCGGAGGTTTTATAAATGCGTAAATATTGGGATTGGCTCGTTCACGGCGAAGAACGTGAAAAAGAAACCGAATTTTTGCCGGCCATATTGGAGGTAACGGAAACTCCTCCTTCACCGACCGGACGAATAGTCATGTGGACGATTTTAATTTTAATCGTCGTCGCTTTGGCATGGGCTTTTTTGGGTCACATAAACGAAGTTGCCGTCGCTCCGGGAAAAGTAATTCCCTCCGGACAGGCAAAGACGATTCAGGTTAAAAACAAAGGTATCATAAAAGAAATTTTGGTTGAGGAAGGACAGACCGTCAAAGAAGGTGACGTACTCGTTCGACTTGACCCGACATCTGTCGGCGCGGATTACGACAGCTTGAAAAAACGTGCCGCATATTACAAACTCGATATTGCCAGATTGACGGCGGAGTTGACCGGCGAACCTTTCAAACCGGAGGAAGACCCGGATTTGGACGCGCACGACCTCGCCGCCGAAATTGCACTTTATCAGAGCCGAACAAGCGATTATCAAACGCAGAGAAGAAGTCGCGAAGACGTTATCGCGCAGAAACAAGCCCGTTTGAGTTCGACACAGGCTGCTTATGAAAAATATGCTCACGGTTTGTCCATTGCGGAGGAAAAGGAACGCCGTTTAACCGACCTTGTCAAAGAGAGCGCAATTTCCGAATTTCAACTTCTCGAACAGCAGAAAGAAACGATAGAGTATTCCAAAAATGCTCAGGGGGCGCTTGACGAATTGAACAGCATACGGGCGGAAATTGCCGAAGCCGAACAGAATTTGGCGAACGTCGATGCCGCTTACCGCAAGGATATAATGACTTCACTGGTTGACGCGAAAAAAGAATATTACTCCGTCACCGAAGCGATTAAAAAAGCCGACGAAGATGCGCGACTTTCCACAATCGTTGCGCCGACTTCCGGACGCGTTTACAATCTTTCCGTCCACACCGTCGGCGGTATCGTCACCGACGCGCAACCTTTAATGCAAATCGTTCCGGAAGACGTTTCTCTTGAGTTTGAAGTTTACGCCGACAATAAGGACATCGGCTTTATAAAACTCGGTCAGGATGCGGAAGTTAAAATCGAAACTTTCAACTTCCAAAAATTCGGCATGATTGACGCGAAGGTTGACGAGATAAGCGCGGACGCAGTCAACGAACCTTCCGACCCGGAGAAAAATAAAAAGTTCAAACTCATTCTGAAACCGTCCGAAAAAAATACCATTGACGTTTTCGGAAAAGAAACTGATCTTAACGTCGGAATGAATGTTACGGCAGAAATTAAAATCAAGGAAAAAAGAATCATCGACTTCTTCCTCGACCCGTTCCGCCGTTACACTTCCGAAGCTTTGAGGGAGCGGTGATTTATGGCTGAAGAAAAAAATAATTCAACCGGCAAAGACCTCGTTCCCGCAGGTACTCAACTTCCGAAAAAACCGGACGACGGCAACGGCGAAAATAAAAAAGCTCTCGCCAAAATTGACACGGTAAAAGTTCCCGCCGACCAAGCGAAAAACAATCAACTCGACACGAACGTTAAAAAGCCGGAGGACGGCGGGCGCGTAAACGGAATTGATACCGGGCTTGCCTGTTTAATCGCAATCGCGCAATACTACAATATTCCGGCGGATTATCGGCAACTTGAGCGCGCTTACGTTTTGCACGAAGGCAGCGTGGATTTTACGACGCTTGTCCGGGCGGCTCGCGAATTGAAATTAAAAGCCCGTGCCTACAGCGGTCTGGAAGAGGAGGACTTGGACAGGCTGGTTTACCCGGTTTTAATCGGCATGAAGTCCGGGCGAAAAATCGTTATAACGACAATCACGGACGAAGGCACGATTTACATAATGGATCCGGTTTTTTCTCAGCAACCGATTCAAGCCGACAAATATAAATTGCTCACGGACTGGACGGGCGACGCGATTTTATTCACGCGCCGTTACGAGCCGGACGAAAAAAAATCATCGTTCGGGTTCAAATGGTTTTTGCCGGTCGTTTCAAAATATATGCCGTTCCTGCGTACCGTTTTGGGAATGTCGCTCCTCCTGCAACTTTTAGGCTTGGCGGCTCCATTCTTCACGCAGAACATTATCGACAAAGTTTTGATTCACCGGGCGGCGGACGCGCTGGATATTTTCATTCTCGGTATGTTCGTCTGTACGATTTTTCAAACGTGGATGGGAAGTCTCCGCGCTTACCTGTTCACAAACATTTGCTCGAAAATGGACGTGGCTTTAAGTTCCAGGCTGTTCAAAAACATTACCGCCTTGCCGCTGAAATATTTTCAAAAGTGGCAGGTCGGTGACGTTGTATCCCGTACCGGCGAATTGGAAACTTTGCGCTCGTTCATGACCGGTTCAAGTTTAACAATTATCCTCGACATAGTTTTTGCCGTTGTCTACTTCGGCGTAATGTTCCTGTACAGCAGAATTTTAAGCGTCGTCGTTCTCGTAATGATTCCGCTGTTCGTCATTCTGAATTTAATCGTCGCGCCTGTCTTCAAGCGCATGATTAACGAACAATTTTTAATCGGAAGTGAGAATCGCTCCTTCCTGATTGAAACGATAACCGGAATAGGGACGGTAAAGGCGACGAGTGTCGAAAACAATTTCATTCGCCGCTATGAAGAAATGCTGGCGCGGCTCGTCAAAGCGTCGCTGGCAGTCATCAACCTGGCGAATGCGGCAAACTCAATCGGTACATTCCTGTACAGTATGTTCAACCTGCTGATTCTCTGGATAGGTGCTTACAACGTCATGAACGGCGAAATTTCCGTCGGCGAACTCATCGCTTTCCAAATGATAGCCGGACAGTTAATCGCGCCGGTAATGCGTCTCATAAATCAGTGGCAATACTTCCAACAGATTCGCGTTTCAATGGAGCGTTTGGGCGACATCATGAACGAGGACACCGAGCCGGCATTTAATCCTTCACGGACGACTTTGCCGAGTTTGCGCGGTGACATAGCGATTGAAAAATTGGCGTTCAGTTACACGTCGGAAGGCGGCAAAGTTCTGGACAACATCAACATCAGGATTCCGGCCGGCTTGAAAGTCGGCATAGTCGGGCGTTCCGGCTCCGGAAAATCCACGTTGACGAAATTGATTCAGCGGCTTTTCCTCCCGGACACCGGCAGAATTTTAATCGACGGCGTTGACATTGCACAGGTTGAGCCGGCGTGGTTGCGTCGTCAAATAGGCGTTGTCCTTCAAGACAGCAAACTTTTCAGCGGCACGGTTGCGGAGAATATCCGGATTGCCTGCCCGAACGCGACGCAGGAAGACGTTGTCAGAGCGGCGAAACTTGCCGGCGCGGACGAATTTATCAGTCAATTCCCGCACGGTTATGAAACATTCGTCGGTGAGCGCGGAAGTTTGTTGAGCGGCGGTCAGCGTCAAAGAATAGCGATTGCCCGCGCCTTGATTTCCGACCCGCGAATTTTAATTTTCGACGAAGCCACTTCTGCTCTTGATTATGAGTCGGAAAACATTATAATGAGTAACATAGAGCCGATAGCCGAAGGAAGAACCATGTTGATGATAGCGCACAGACTTTCGACCGTTCAAAATTGCGACGCGATAGTCGTTATCGACAGGGGAAGAATCATTGAGGCCGGTTCGCACGAAGATTTGATGAAGAGAAACGGCGCATATTCAAAACTGTATCAGGCGCAACTTGTATGATTTACACCAACCGAAAAGGAGAATGAAACCGTGAACATTTTCGTTTTACACCCGTCATTTCCGGCGCAGTATTTGAACATCGCGCCCTATCTCGCAAAAAATCCGGAGAACAAAGTTTTTTTCCTGTCGAAAGAAAATTCCATAAACGCGCAACTTCCCGGCGTTGCTCTCGCGCTTTATCCGAAACCTAACGAACAGGCGGACGAATGGATTAAAACTTGCGGTCCTCTTCGTCCGGCGGCTGAAGCCGTCGTCGAAGGGCAAGCCGTCCTCCGTGCAATGGAATGGCTCGCGAACGAACAGAAAATCAGACCCGACGTTATAATCGGGCATACCGGCTGGGGTTCGACTTTGTACTGCAAAGATTTGTATCCGAATGTTCCCATCATGGGATATTTTGAATGGTACTACCGGGCAGAGGACAGCGACTGTTACTGGTGGCCGGACGAAGAGCCGAATATGCCGAGCAGAATTTCCGTTCGTACCAGAAACGCGCATCACCTTGTCAATCTGGAATTGTGCGACGTGGGAGTTGCTCCCACCCGTTGGCAGTATTCGCAATTCCCGGAGGAGTACAAGCCGAAAATCAAAATCATTCACGAAGGCATCGATACAAATTTCTGTTCGCCCGATCCGAGCGGCAAAAGACCCGGACTCGTTCTGGAGGACGTTAATATAAATTTGCCGGAAGGCACGGAAATTATCACTTACGTTTCACGCGGCTTTGAAATTTATCGCGGTTTCCCCTACTTTATGGACGCGATTCGCCACGTGCTCGGTCGCCGCCCGAATACTCACGTTATCGTCGTCGGTAAAGACAGAGTTTGTTACGGTGCGCAACTTCAAGACACAACCTACTTGAAAGAGGAGGAAAAGAAAGGCGGTTACGATCCGGAACGCGTTCATTTCGTCGGCTTGAGAAATCGCGGAGATTATCAAAAAATTCTTCGTGCATCAAGTTGCCATGTTTATCTGACGCGTCCGTTTGTTTTGAGTTGGTCTTTCCTCGAAGCGATGAGTTTCGGCTGTCCCATTGTCGGCTCGAAAACTCCGCCGGTTCAGGAAGTCATGGAGGACAACGTGAACGGTTTGCTTGCGGAATTTCGTTCACCTTATCACATTGCGCGGAGAATCGAAGAACTTTTGGACGACCCGGAACACGCAAAGAAACTCGGCGCAAGAGCCCGCGAAACGGTTTTGGATCGCTTCGAACTTTTGAAATGTATGCGCGCTCAAGAAGATTTGATGTACAGTCTTGTAAGATAATTTGACGGAGGTTTTTTATGACTTTTGAATCCTTTATCCCGCCGCGTGCAAAAAGCGTGCTGGAGTTGACCGGAGAAGTCGGAAAAAATTTTGAACCGTCCGACGAAAGATTTTTGGCAATTCAACCGGAATGTAAATACACCGTCGAAAAATATTTGTCGGACGCGAAAGGAACTTTTGATGCCGTCGTCGTGCAAAGCAACTTAATCGGCAACATGGAAGTCAAGGAACTTACCGACCTGATTAAAAAAATTGCCGGCAAATTGAACAAGGGCGGCAAAATTATTTTCGGTCTGGACAACGTCGCCTTCATCGGGAACATCGTTTCAATATTGGAAGGCGGCAAGCCCGGAATTACCGCGACTTTGACAGTCGAGGAATTGAAAAAAGCGATAGCCGACGCGAAATTAAATATTGCCGGCGAATTGAATGCGGCAAGAAAAATTTCAATTCCGAAAGCTCTTGCCGATATTGCCAAAACGGATATTGCAACTTTCCTTTACATTATCTCGGCGATACCGGAAAAATTGCCGAAGTCGTTAATGATTCAAACCATGCTCGGCGAAGCAGTTGTCTGCGCTCCTCACAGAGTACACATTCCGAACAGATTCATGATAACTTCTCCGAACGTGGCGACAACGACAATTCCGTTGGGCAAACCTTTCCACTTGTTCACAAAAGAGGAATACGACAGAAGTATTTTCATCAATCAGCGAATGTCTTTCGCAAATTTCAAACAGGGCGCGGACTTTTTTGAAAAAGCGGTTGACAAAGGTTACCTCTGCCTGAGCGAAATGGACGATAACCCGAATCTTTGGCCGGACGATTACGCAAAAAGTGCCAACGTCAATTTTATAGGCGTTCATGCAATTCAAACTTCCACAAAATATTTGGCGGACGTTTTGAAAGAGTTCAATCCTCATGTAAAAGTTTTCCCGAATCAACTTTTCCACCTTCTGCCGGAAAGAGATTATGCGGAAGAGTCGAAGAACAAAAAAAATCCGGTTACAATATTTTTCGGCGCACTCAATCGCGATAAAGACTTTGAAGAAATTTTGCCGGTGATTAACAAACTTTCCAAAGAGTACGGCAAAAAAATTGCGTTCAACATAATTTCGCGAAAAGAATTGTTCGACTCGATAGAGAGCGAAAACAAAAATCGTATCGGCGACCCGAAAACGTATGAAGGACAATTTGTTTCCTACGCCGATTACGAAAAGACGATTCACAATTCGGACATAGCACTTCTTCCGTTGCGCGACACCGAATTTAATCGTGCGAAGTCCGATTTGAAATTTATCGAATGTGCCGGAGCCGGCGCGGCTGTTCTCGCATCGCCGCTGATTTATTCCGACGTTGTGAAGGACGGAGAAAACGGTTTCATTTACAACGACTTGAAAGAGTTTGAGGAAAAATTGCGCCTGCTCATCGACAACAAGGAAAAGAGAATTGATATTGCGAAAAACGCTTACGAATATGTAAAGCATAACCGGTTGATGGCTCAGCATTACGAAGAGCGGCTGGATTGGTACGACGAACTTTTCAAAAAAGACGAAAGAGGCTCGCGAAAGACTTTCAAAAGTCGAAGTGCCGCCGGAAGTTTCTTCCGAAGGTGAAGGAAATTCCGATGCCCATGCAGAAATAATCATACCGGAATAAGAAACGGAATAAAAAAATTTTTTTGCCGAAAAGGGTGTGATGCAAATGACGGGTATTCAAATTTTTTCCGCATCAATGGTTCTTTACACAATTTTTGCCGGCGTTGTCTTTGCCGTTGCGATTGTCGTTTACATGAGCATGAGAAGTTCGGCGAAAAACACTGCCGCGCTTGACGGTTTGGTTTTGGACGAACGCCAAAAAAATAACGACGGATACACGAGCAACATCGACAAAAGCAAATTTTTGGGTGCCGTCGGAGTTTGTGCAACCGATTTGCGTCCCGCCGGAACAATTACCGTTGAAGGCGAACCTCTCGACGTTGTGACTGAAGGAAATTTCGTCAAGCAGGGCGACATAGTAAAAATTATCAACGTGGACGGGTCTCGCGTTCTCGTTCGGCAAATTTAAAACACAAATTTTTAAGACGAAGCAGGGACGGAATTTTTCATCTCTGCTTTTTGTTTACGACATGAGGAGGATTTTTTTATGGAAATGTTAATCGGCTCCGGGCTGATAATAATGTTGGCGGTCGTCTTTATCGGCGTTTTCCTGCATTTCGTCCCTATCGGACTTTGGATTTCCGCGCTCGCCGCAAATGTTCACGTCGGAATTTTTACTTTAATCGGAATGAGAATGCGCCGCGTTCCTCCGTCAAAGATCGTCATGCCGTTAATCAAGGCGAACAAGGCGGGGCTTGACGTAAACGTAAATCAGCTTGAGGCTCACTATCTCGCCGGCGGCAATGTCGATAAAGTTGTTGACGCTTTAATCGCATCTCAGCGCGCGCAAATCGTTTTGCCGTTTGAACGTTCGGCGGCGATTGACCTTGCCGGGCGCGACGTTTTGGAAGCGGTTCAAATGAGCGTCAATCCGAAAGTTATCGAAACGCCGGTTGTTTCCGCCGTCGCGAAAAACGGTATCGAATTGAAAATAAAAGCGCGTGTAACCGTTCGCGCAAATATCGACAGACTGGTCGGCGGTGCCGGCGAACCCACGATAATTGCCCGCGTCGGTGAAGGTATCGTTAC
>CAJOFG010000046.1 GCA_905233965.1 uncultured Selenomonadaceae bacterium | reverse complement strand
GGCGGCTTTTCTTTTCTTGCCATAAATTAACCTCCCGTGATTTATTTTATTCTATCACGAAAGGTCAATTTACAGACTTTTTTTCATAGGTTCATTAAAAAGGAAAGGGGCAGTATCTGCAAGGGCAAATATGCCGATTTCCGCCTTGTCGACAAAGATGTACTGACTTGCCCTGTAGAAGAGATACACGAAGCCAAACCTGCGGCAACCTATTTTGAGGGGAAAAAAGTTTTTCCGATGAATTGACATAGTTGACATTGGCATTGACTTCGATTAAAATTCGGCTGAACGACGGACGACGGTTAAGTCCTCCGATAAAAAAAAACGGCGAAATACATTCACGGAGGGATATTTGTGGCAAATCTTCTGAGAAAACTTCAAGATAAAACCCTGCTATCAGATGCGGAACTCATCATTTCTCAATATTTGCTCGAAAATTATCGTGAGTTTTCAAATATGACCACCAGAGAACTCGCCAAAAAAACTTTTACAAGTTCGGCGGCGATTGTCAGATTTTGTCAAAAACTTGGCTTTGAAGGTTACACCGATTTCAAAGTGAATTTTTTGATCGAAGTTATGCGGCACGGCAACCGGGTTAAAAACCGGCTGATAAACAGCGGTGACAGCATAAGCGAAATAATTAACAAAGTCAGAACCATTAACGTCGATGCGATAGAAAAAACTTGCAACGCTTTAAATCCGGCGACTGTGGAAAGAGCAGTAAATCTGCTTAAAAAATTCGATTACATTGATTTTTATGCCACAGACACTTTGAGAGATTTTTCAAACAGAGTGGCGGACAGTTTTTCTTTGGCTCATAAGTATTCGACGATTCATTATTCAATGCCTTTGCAATATCTTCAGGCGTACAATACGCCGAAAAATCATTTCGGATTTTTTGTCAGTTTTCAGGGTGAAGAAAGACATTTGATCGAAATAGCAAAATCCCTCAAAAAGCAGGGAATATCGACACTTTTAATTACCGCCGCACCAAATTCTTCACTCGGAAATCTCGTAAATGAAACTTTTGTCGTTTCGATGGGTGACAATCTCGAAGATTTGGGACCGCTGTCATTTTTGACGGGTGCAAATTTTATTTCGGAAACTTTGCTTGCGGTTTTGATGACACAAACGGACTATCAAAAATCAAAAGAAAAAGAACAATGGTTGAACAAAAATTTCAACCCCGATTTATGAAAAAAATTCGTCGTCGGAATCGACGGATTTTTTTTGTACCGGTGTTACAACCGTTCGGAATTGCATTGATTAATTTTTTTGCCCGTGTTATTCTGCAAAAAAATTTTTGGCGGTGATAGTTTTGAAAATACTTGACGAATACAGGAATTGGATTTTGTCCCGGTCGGTTGATAACGGAAAAATTTTTTCGGACGGCAATAAAATCAAAATCGAAACAAATCGGGCAATCGGTGAGGTAAATTTTTACGATCTTGAAGTTCTTATCGTCGAAATGAGTGTAACGGACGTTTCGGACGGCGAAAACAAATTTTATTTGCATTTTGAATTGAAAGACCTTGAACATGCACGGGAACTTTTCACGGAAATGATCGAAACCGTCGAATCTCTCAAAATTCGCCGGAAAACCAAAATTTTGCTCTGTTGTACAAGCGGCTTGACGACAAATTTTTTCAAAGACAAACTGAATGAGGCGGCAGAATTGTTGTCTTTGGATTTTGAATTTAACGCCGTTTCATTTTCAAAACTCTACAACCGGGCATTTGATTATTCGGTTGTTCTGCTTGCTCCGCAGATCGGATTTCAGTTTGAGAATGTCCGCAAAATACTTGACGACAAGTTGGTATTGAAAATCCCGACCAAAACTTTTGCCGGCTACGATGCCAAAACTTTAATCGAATTTGTCCGCACGGAAATTGACAAGAGAAAACATTCCGCCGAAGAAAGAGCCATAGCAAAAGCGATCGGCGAAATTAAAAACGAATCAAAAATTTTGTCGATTGCGGTAATGCCTTTTTCTTACAGTACGCGAATTGCATACAGAATTTATGAAAGCGGAAAAGTCATCAAAAGTGAAACGGTCATCAAGGGAACTTTGAAAGTAATTCGCGATATTGAGGACATTTTGGATACGATTTCTTATCGTTGCGACAGTTTTGATGCGGTGGGAATCGCAATTCCCGGAAGTATTCACGACGGATTTGTCGTTCTTGATGAAAGAATGATTGACCCGAAAATAAATTTTGTCAAATTGCTTGAGGAAAAATATCATGTTCCCATTGTCGTAAACAACAATTTGAGGGCGGCGGTTCTCGGTTTTTATTCGC
This sequence comes from uncultured Selenomonadaceae bacterium, assembly GCA_905233965.1. Classification (GTDB taxonomy): domain Bacteria; phylum Bacillota; class Negativicutes; order Selenomonadales; family Selenomonadaceae; genus Quinella. The sequence continues at coordinate 11,664 of CAJOFG010000046.1, read as the reverse complement.
AACGGGAAAAATATAAAAATATCGTTTTTATGTCGCAACCGCTCGGCTATACAATCGGCGGGCAAGCCGTAATTATCGACGGAAAAATTTTGACCGGTGCCCATAACAACGCCGGCGAAGTCAGGCACATTATGCACACGCAACTTGAAAGAATCGAATATCGGGAGCATTTGTGTTACGATGTCGAAAAAATTTTGCAATCACTTTCGATAGAAATTTTGGCGGCAATTTCGGTCGTCGATCCGGAATTGATCTGTATTCGCAGTGAAATGACGCCGGATATCGAACAGATAAGGGAAACACTTGCCCGATATATTCCGGAAGAATTTTTGCCTGAGATGGTTTTTGTGAAAGAATCGGAAATGACGGAACTTGTGCTTTTGGGGCAAATGATCCTTTGCCTTGAAACACTTGACGGAAAAACCATGTAACAGTGTTACATGAAAATTTCGATTTTTCCGAAACAATATTCCAAAGGGTTATCGAAAGATTGAAACACTTTTCGGACTGTGGTATTTTACGCTCGCAAAGCAAATTTCCCGATAGTCCTTAACAGATTAACAGATTTTGACCCTTTGAGGAGAGTGATTTTATGAGAAAAATTATTCTGCTGTGTTCGGCGGGAATGTCAACGAGCATGTTGGTCAAGAAGATGCAGGAAGCGGCAGCGGCTCAGAATTACGAATGTACGATCGCCGCTTTTCCGATGAGTGAGGCGAAAGAACGCGCTTCCGATGCCGATGTAATTCTTCTCGGTCCGCAGGTTCGTTTCAACAAAGGCAAAGTTGCCGAACAGTGCCCCGGCATCCCCGTTGATGTCGTAGACATGAAACTTTACGGCCGTATGGACGGCAAAGCGGTCATTGAAATGGCCAAGAAGTTAATCGGAGATTAAAAAATTCTTCTCAATCTTTTTTGACTCTTCCCTTTTATGGAAAACGTCTTTTAAACCTCGTCTGCGAGAAATCCGCCGTTTCCCAAGCGGCGTGATGAATCGCACTTGACAACCGTTAACCCTTTTTTTCCCTTTCTCTATATAGGATTTTTTGAACACCTCCACACAGAAATCCGAAAATTTTTTGATACTTCACAAGAACCCGAAAACCGCTATTCATTTTCCGAGTAGCGGTTTTCGCACAGAGGAACAAAAACATGGAATCGAAATTGTACAAACAGGCGACCGATTTAAACCAAATGGCCGTTTTCGAATGGGATATTTTGAAAGACACGCTGACTTTTGACGAAATGATGAAAGTTTTGACTCAACACGAAATTCCCCGCGAAAACGTCAAAGAACACCTTTTGAAAGCAAGATTGATTCACCCGAATGACCGCATAGAATTTGTAAACCATATGGACAGAATGTTGACGATGGTAACGGTACGAACCGCGCCTTTTCAGGAATACAGCCTTGATTTCAGAATTTACACGAAAGGCAGGTATTATGTCTGGCTTACAATGGTATATCGCGCTCAATTTGAGGAAGGAAAAGCCGTAAAAATAACGGGCTTTTTGAAAAACATAGAGAAAGCCCGCCTGGAACGGGATAAATTGAAACGCGTTATCGAACGCGACCCCATGACCGGTTTATACAGCAAAACTCATGCGCCCTACCTCATAGAGCAAATTTGCCTTGACAAAACAAAAATAAATGCACTGTTGGTCATAGATCTCGACAATTTTAAATCCGTCAACGACAAACTCGGTCATTTAATCGGTGATGCCGTAATCATGGATATGGCAATGAATCTCAAAACGACTTTCAGAAAATGCGACATTCTCGGTCATATCGGCGGCGATGAATTTATGGTTTTGATGAGAGATATAAAATCCGACGAAATTATTTATCAAAAATGCGAAAAGTTACGCAATATGCTCCGGAAAACTTACACGCACGAAGAAGAAAAAGTTTCGGTCACTTCAAGCATAGGAATTGCACTTTTCCCGGAACACGGAACGGATTACAAAACTTTGTTCAAGCATGCCGATGCCGCACTTGCCCAAAGCAAAAAGAACGGCAAGGACACGCAAACAATATACAGTGAAGGCTTTGAAGTTTCGGAGGAAAAAATTGCCGGTGAAGAAAAAGATGACAACATCAGCACAAATTTCAGGCAAATGTTGTCAAATCCGTCCGAATATATTTTCAGAATGGTTTTCAACTCTAAAGACACTTCCCTTTCCGTTGAGTTGCTCCTTCAGATTTTTGCAAAGTATTTCAAAGTTCATCGGGCGTACGTTTATTGGCATATTGACGGGCCTTATTGGCCGCGAATTTTGTTTGATTGCGTCAAAGACGGCTACAAAAAAACCGAAATTGCTCACGATCCGCCTTTGAGATTGCAGATTCGCAGAAGATACCGGAGTACAAAAAAAGGACGGTTCAGCGAATGTGACGATGTTTCAAAATTGCCGGACAGAGCAAGAAAGGAGTTTGAGAGAAGGCAAATTTGTTCTTATATCGAATGTGCCGTTATGGACGGCGACAAATTTATCGGTTGCGTCGGTTTTGACGATTGCAAAAAATCGCGTACCTGGTCAAGCGAAGAGCATGATGTATTGTTCGCGTTTGCGGAAATTATGCGGAGATTTTTATTCGGACAGATTTATTTTGAAATGACAAGACGCAACGGAAAATGGGGACTTTGAAAATTTTTAAATTGTGAGATGAAAAATCATGACCGGATTACTCGGAAAACTCAAGGATAAGTCAAATTTTTCGGACACGGAAAAAGTTATATCGGACTACATTACGGAAAATTTCAGAGAGTTGGCAAACCTGTCTACAAGGCAACTTGCAAAAAAAACTTTTACAAGTTCGGCGGCGATCGTCAGATTCAGTCAAAAGCTCGGTTTTGAAGGCTATTCCGATTTCAAAACAAAATTTGTTTCGGAAATGATGCGAAATATCGGAAAACCGCAGGATACATTTATATCGGATGTTGACACGGTAAACGAAATACTTGAAAAAGTTTTCTGCATAGAAGTCGAATCGCTTAACGAAACGCACGAAAAAATTACCGCCTCGCAATTTATCCGGGCTTTGAATTATCTTTCAACTGCGGAACACATTGACTTTTACGCCATGGACAACAATTTGAATTTGGCTCGAATGGCGGCGGAAAATTTCATAATGGCAAATAAATATTCGTCGGTGAACACTTCGACCATCATGCAATTTTTGTCGGCTTATCAAATTCCAAAAACTCATATATCTTTTTTCATAAGCCGCACGGGTGAAAATCGGATACTCAACGATATTGCAAAAATTTTGCACGAACAGGACGCGACAATTTTTTCAATCACTTCGGCGGGAAAATCCACGCTCGCGAAATTGTCCAAAGTCACTTTTGAAGTTGCCACAACCGATAAAATGGAAGAACCGGGGCCGCGTGTATTTTTGACCGGCGCCAAATATGTGCTTGATGTACTTTTTGCCCTGCTTATGGCAAAGTCGGATTATAAGGAAGCAAAACGCAGGGAAGAATGGTTAAGCAAAAATTTCAAATACTGAGTTGAGCAGACAAAAAAAACGGAGCGTTCGACGCTCTTTTTTTTATCCGAAATTGTCAAAATTTGTAACGGTTGCTACAGAAATTTTTGAATATTTCGGAAAGTTTCGGAACATTGTTCCGGAAGGTTTTAAATCCGTTGAATTTCCGGAAACCGAATATTATATTTGCACCGACCTTAAGGATTTATTGGAGTCGTACGGCAAAAAAGAAACGAGGTATGGATATGAACAAGCAGGAGATGTTCGATAAGTTTATCGAGTTTATGGGCAATTTCGCTCAAATCAAAGCCGTTGTTGCCCTGCGTGACGGATTTATTATGACCACGCCGTTCACAATCTGCGGCTCGGTCTTTCTGCTGATAGCGAATGTTCCGCTTCCCGGCTATCCGGAATTTATGGCCGGAATTTTCGGCCCGCATTGGACGGACTCTTTAAACGCCGTTGCCGGTGCAACTTTCGGCGTTTTGGCATTGATCGTCGTTGCCGGAATAACTTATCGCTATGTTGCAAATGAAGGTTGCGACGCAAGTATGGCATCGCTCCTTGCCGTTTCGACATTCTTGATCCTTATGCCGCCGGAAGTTGTTACCGAAGGCGGGGAAGTCGTCGGCGGCATCGTTCCCAAAAATTGGGTCGGTTCAAACGGCGTTATAACTTCGATCGTAATTGCGTTCTTTGTGTCTTATGTTTGCGTTTACTGTGAGAAAAATCACATCGGCTTGAACCTCTCCCGGCTAAAGTCGGAAGATTCTTGAAAAGATTGACGGTCAAGCCGCCCTTATTCTGTCCAAAAGCCCCTCACACGGTCACCTCCGAAGAGCCTTCCGCTTACTTTTAACTTCCCGTACTCTTTGCCGGACTTATACAATACTGCAGCCTTGCGAGGGAGTACCGCCTCAAAAACGGTTCAAAGACCGTTGGTCAAAATACAATTTTTTTACGTGGTAGTCCTCCACGATGCACTTGTTTCTACGGCAGAGCGACTTAACTGCCAACCGCCGACAGCCGACCGGCTGAATTTTAATTGTTATCGATACCAATGTCAATATTTGTGCCTTATATCACCCCGATTGAAATCGGGAGTTTTACGGCATATTATAAATAAAAATGCCGGATTCCGTTCCCGGTGGCGTTGCGAGAGCTTTTGAGGCTCTTACTCCCGGTTTTATCTGCTTTACCGCAGCCGCGATCGTTTACGGATTTTGTCATCATATTCTTGAAACCACTCTTCCCGAATTGTTCTTCACCGTCATTCAAACTCCTTTGCAGGGTCTTTCCGATACAATCATCGGCGGCATTGTCATAGTCGGTTTGCAAAGCGTATTGTTCTGGGCGGGCGTTCACGGGCCGAATGTTGTCGGCGGCGTTGTCGGACCGTTGCTCCTTGCAAACTCAATCGACAATCAGCATTTGCTTGATATGGGACAACAACTTGCCGGAAACCCGGCGGCACATATCATGACCGCTCAAGTTAACGACGTTTTCACAAAGAGCGGCGGTTGCGGCTTGACATTGGGTCTTTTGATTGCGGCTTTCCTGGTTGCAAAATCGGATCAGTTGAAATCACTGACAAGAATGGCAATCGTTCCGGGTTGCTTTAACATCAACGAGCCGGTTATTTTCGGCTTGCCGATAGTATTCAACCCTTACCTGATTGTCCCCTTCATTTTGGTTCCGGTTTTCGCGATGATTATCACCTATGTATCAATTTTAATCGGTTTTATGTCACCGTTCAGTGCGGTTCAGGTACCTTGGACGACTCCGCCGATTATAGCCGGTCTGTTGTTGAACGGCTGGCAGGGTGCGGTTGTTCAAATAATAAATCTTGCGATGGCGGTTGTCGTTTATATGCCCTTCATCAAATCACAGGATAAAGTTTTGCTTGAAGAAGAGGCGGCTCAAAAAGCGGCGGAAAACGAAAACGCTTGATTTTTCACCGAAAACGATTTTTTACGAGAGGTGTACAAAAATGTTTTTCAGCAAGAAGAAGCTTTCAACGGCAGTACTTGCCGCCATGCTCGGAATTTCCGGAACATCTTTTGCGGCGGGTGCGGATTCATTTTCCGATGTTCCCAAAACTCACTGGAGTTATGAGGCTCTCGATTATCTTGCCAAAGAAGGCATAATCGAAGGTATGGGCGACAATACTTTTCAGGGCGGCCGCACAATGACCCGCTACGAAATGGCATCAATCGTTTACAGGGCGGTAAAACACGGCGGAGGTGATTTCGGATCAAAATCGGTTTTGGAACGTCTTGAAAGAGAATACGGCGATGAAATTTCAAAACTCAAACAACAGGTGGATCAGAACACAAAAGATATTGCCGAACTCAAGAGTTTGAGTGATCGCGTCAAACTTTACGGTTTTGTCAGATTGCAATGGCAAGACGATAACCGCGACAAAGGCGACACCTATGCGGATGAAAACATCAATCGTCGCGTTATGCTTGATTTAAGAGGCGACATGAAAATAAACGACGAGTGGATGGGACATTTTGACGTGGAAGCCAAGCAACATTACACACGTCCGAGTATGCGCGTATGGGACGGATCGCAGTCAAGAGGCGAAACACTCCACGAAGACGGTACATTCAAAAGATTCTGGTTGGACGGACATTTCAAAAACGGTTTGGAGATTACTGCCGGTCGCCGCTGGACACCGATGGGCATGAACTTCACCATGTTGGGTGCCGATACCGTCGGTATTGATGCCACCTATCCGATAACAAAACGCGGTCTGCGTCTCGGCGGTTTCTACTATGACATGGACGAATACTCAAATGCGGACTTTAATTTCTACGGCCCCATCATTAAAGGGCCGCTGATGAAGAACTTTGATATTGTTGCCGCTTACGCCAAACTGAATAAGGGCAAAGGAGAGCCTCTCCAAGTTCCGTATAATTCGGGTCTTTATGATCGCGGAAACTTTATCGGCAGTCATGCTTTCCTTTTCGGTATCGGCACCAATATCGCCAAGAATTTCAGACTTTCCGCCGATTTTGTCCAAACCAATCATTCCTACGAAAATGACGGTCACGCTGCCAACATAAACGGCGACACCAAAGATAACAAGCGCGCCTATACCGCCAAGCTGGACTACAAGTGGACCAATCCCGATGTGGTTAAATCTTTCGGTGCTTTTGTCCGTTATCACTATATCGGTCGCAACGGTACGATTTGGAACGACGACAACGACGGGCTTATGTTGAGAAACTCACGCGGTTGGACATTAGGTTTCAGATATGTTCCTTGGAAGCATATCACTTGGGGCGTTGATTATACCATTGCCAACGCCAATATGGCACCTTGGGAAAGATCAAGCGATTCTTGGAACAATCAGCCTTACAAACGTAAAACCATTCGCACCCAGATTGATTTCAATTTCTAAAAAAAGGATAGGAGGAATTAAAAATGGCAATGATGGAAGGATTGGATATTGCGGCAATGCAGATCATTTCAAATGTCGGCACCGCTCGTTCCTGCTACATTGAGGCAATTCAGGAAGCCAAAAAAGGCAACTATGATGCCGCCGAAAAACTTATCGCGGAAGGCGACGAGTCTTTTGCTGAAGGTCACGATGCACACCTTCAGCTTTTGCAGAAAGAGGCGGAAGGCAATAATGTCGTAATGCTTTTGATTCTTCACGCGGAAGATCAGTTGATGAGTGCGGAAGGTTTCAAAATCATCGCAAATGAGCTTATCGACGTTTACAAGCGTTTGGATAAATAACCCCTTAAGGTCAAATTGCATCTTTAATTTGTCGATCCCGTTTCCGTTTTTTGTCGGAAATATTCGGGTGTCATTCTTCCGGCAAATCCCGGAATTTTGCGGGATCGATAACATTAAAGGTTGAGATTCACAATTCAATTTCCGTAAAAAATTGTTTAATTTAACACAAAAGATTGGGGGCAGATTTATGGGATTTCCGAAAGAATTTTTGTGGGGCGGGGCGGTTGCCGCCCATCAACTTGAAGGCGGTTGGCAGGAAGGCGGCAAGGGCTTGAGCGTTGCCGACGTTATGACGGTCGCGGAAGGTGACAACGATGCCACAAAACAACGCAAAATTACCGACGGCGTTTTGCCGGGTCACACTTATCCGAATCACGAGGCGATAGATTTTTACCACAGGTACAAAGAAGACATAAAAATGATGGCGGAAATGGGTTTCAAATGTTTTCGCACTTCCATAGCCTGGACAAGAATTTTTCCCAACGGTGACGATGCGGAACCGAATGAGGCCGGCTTGAAATTTTATGACGATCTCTTTGACGAAATGCTCAAATACGACATGGAACCGGTCGTTACCCTGTGTCATTTTGAGTTGCCGCTCAATATTGCAAAAAAATACGGCGGTTTTCGCGATCGTCGGGTTGTCGATATGTTTGTAAAATTTGCGGTAACCTGTTTCAAACGCTACAAAAATAAAGTCAAATATTGGATGACTTTCAATGAAATCAACAATCAGGCAGATGTAAATGTTGAATTTACGGCTTTTACAAATTCCGGCGTACAATATCAACCCGGAGAAAATCGTTATCAAACTCTTTACCAAGTCGTTCATCATGAGTTTGTCGCAAGTGCAAAAGCCGTAATCGAAGGACACAAAATCAATCCGGATTTTCAAATCGGCTGCATGGTTGCGATGAATCCGATTTATCCGGAAACTTGCAAGCCTATGGATCAGATTGCACAGATCAAAGAAATGGAAAGAAATTTCTATTTTTACGCCGATGTACATTGTCGCGGTCATTATCCTTCTTATATGCTCAAACATTGGGAAAATGAAGGAATTGAAGTAAAAATCGAGGACGGCGACCTTGAAACTTTAAACAACGGCAAAGTCGATTATCTTGCATTTTCTTATTACAAAAGTTACGCCACAAAATACGACGAAAAAACAAAGAAACCGACGGAGGCAAAAAATAATTTCGTACAAGTCAGCGATTGGGGCTGGCCGATTGATCCGATCGGTTTGCGGTATTCGTTAAATGTTTTGAGCGAACGCTACGAATTGCCGCTTTTCATTGTGGAAAACGGAATCGGACTTCACGAGGCAAGAACCGCGAATCAAATTCAAGACGACGGACGCATAAAGTTTTTTGCGGCTCATATTGCACAAATGAAAAAAGCAATAGACGAGGACGGCGTTACGGTCATGGGATATTTGCCTTGGGGTCCGATTGACATAGTAAGTGCCGGAACCGGTGAAATGGAAAAGCGTTACGGTTTCATTTACGTCGATAAAGACAACAAAGGCGACGGAACACTTGACCGCCGTCCGAAAAAATCATTCTTCTGGTACAAAAAAGTAATACAGACAAACGGTGAAGATTTAAGCGTGTGAGGTGCAAAAAAATGAAAAAGTTTACAAAATCTTTGATTGCCGGAGCTTTGTCATTGGGTTTGATTTTCGGTATTTCTTCAACTTCAACCGTTCAAGCCGAAAAAGCGACAAAAAATCCGTCGAAAGCGTTTTTCGTTGACTTCAAAAAGGGAACAATGCCGAAAGGTTTCGAGGCATCGCACGGCTGGACGAACGGAAATCCTTTTCAAGTCAACTGGTACAAAGACAACGTCCGCTTTATTGACGGAAAACTTCATTTGATTATCGACAAAGACCCGACAAAAGCAAACAATATCGCTTATTCCGGCGGTGAGTTCCGCAGTATCGGATTTTACGGATACGGGCGTTATACCGTCAGAATGAAAACCATGAAAAATGACGGTGTCGTTTGGTCTTTCTTCACATATACCGGACCGAGCGACAACAATCCTTGGGACGAAATTGATATAGAAATTTTGGGCAAAGATACCACAAAAGTACAGTTCAATTACTTCCGGGACGGAAAAGGCGAACATGAATATATGTATGATTTGGGCTTTGATTCCGCCGCAGATTTCCACACTTACGCCTTTGAATGGCACAAAGACAAAATAATTTGGTTTGTTGACGATAAAGCCGTTCATGAAGTCACCGCCTCCATTCCGGTCACAAAAGCAAAAGTTATGATGAATGCTTGGGCGGGAATGAATGTTGACGATTGGCTCAAACCCTTCAACGACAAAAAATTGCCCATTCATGACGAATACGAATATATTTCCTTTATCCCCTTTGAAGATGAATAAGGCGGTGTGAGCTAGCTGTGAACATAAAAAGAAAACTTCACAAAAAAATTGCCGCCGGATTGATTTTTTCCTCAGCTCTCGCAATTTCGTTGACGGCATTTGCGGCAGATGCGGGTATTCACGTTGACCAGGTCGGTTATCTTACGAATCACAAAAAAATTGCAATGATTTCGGCAAAAGTTGATGACGGAACGGATTTCAGACTTGTTGACGAAAAAACCGGTGAAACCGTCTTTACCGGCAAACTTTCTCCGGAAAAATATAACGCCATGAGCGATGAAAACATTCGTTATGCCGATTTCTCCTCTTTCAATACTCCCGGAAATTACAGACTTTGGGTCGGCGGGCTTGAAAGCTACGAATTTTCCGTAGGCGATAATGTTTACTCCGTCGAAAACGTTCAAACTCTCCGGAGTTATACCCTTTCGCGTTGCAACAACCCTTTTGACGACGGCAACATAAGCGGCTTGGTGGTAAAAAAGGGACATCCGCAGGATAAAAACGCAATTTTGTACTTCAGCGACAATCTCAACAAAAAAGGCGAAAAATTTGACATGAGCGGCGGCTGGTATGATGCCGGCGATTACGGAAAGTATACGACTACTGCGGCAATTTCGGCGGCCGAATTGCTTATGGCTTACGAAGCGCATCCGGATCATTTCACAAAAGGACAGTTGTTTTTTCCGAAGGGAGTCAACGGAGCGGGAAATTTGCCCGACCTTTTGAGTGAGGTAAAATACGAACTCGATTGGGTGCAAAAAATGCAGAGAAAAGACGGTTCGACATTCCATAAAGTTGCCGGATCAAAATGGCCCGGATTTGACGTAAGTCCGGACACGGACACTCAAGACAGATACATTTACAACACCTGTTCTGCGGCAACGGCAATGTACGGAGCGGCTTTGGCACTGGCAGCAAGAGTTTATCAACCTTTTGATTCCGCTTATTCCGAAAAACTTTTGAAAAATGCGAAACTTGCTTGGGCATATCTCGAAAAAACTCCGAAATCGGTTTATCGTACCGACGAAGGTCATGACGGCGGCTCCGGTCCTTACAACGACGAAAACGACATTCACGAACGCGTCTGGCTGGCCGCCGAACTCTTCAAAACCACCGGCGACAAAACTTACGAAAATTACTTGAAAAAACAATCCGTAATGACGGAAAAACCCGGTTTCTTTACTTGGGACAATACACTCGGACTTGCCCAATACACTTACGCAACCGCAAAAAATGCGGATTCTTCATTCCAAAATAAAGTTAAAAATGCTTATCTCGGTTACGCCGACGATCTTGTCAAAAAGATTGCGGACGACGGCTATAATTGCGCCCTTGCCCAAAACGAATACACTTGGGCATCAACCAAAAATGCTTTGACAATGGGCGATATGCTCCTCATGGCAAATCAAATTTCACCTAAAAACGAATATGTTGAAGGTGCTTTGGATCAAATTCACTATCTTTTCGGAAGAAACGCCCTCAACAGAAGTTTCATGACCGGAGCGGGCAAAAATCCGCCGGAACACCCTCACAACCGTATTCATGAGAGTACCGGTGCATATGTTCCGGGATTGGTTGTCGGCGGGCCGAATTTTGTCAGCGGCGGGGATCCGGATCAGACGAAATATCTTGAAGATAAGACGATCCCGCCGGCGAAAGCATATATTGACGTGCTGATGAGTTGGTCAACCAACGAATATGCCATAGATTATACGGCAAGTGCGGCATACGCTCTGAGTTGGTTTACAAAAGCCGATTCAAAAATGAAAGCCGAGCAACTCAAATTAAAACGTGCATATCCTTCCATCAACAAATAGAAGAGATCCTCATCTTAACAGACACATCCGTTATTGCGTCATAATCGAAATTTCTCGATTGTGACGTTTTTTTTAATAAGACAAAATTGAACCTCTCCCGGCTAAAGCCGGAAGATTCTTGAAAAGATTGACGGTCAAGCCGCCCTTATTCTCAAAGGACTGTCCAAAAGCCCCTCACACGGTCACCTCCGAAGAGCCTTCCGCTTA
>CAJOFG010000045.1 GCA_905233965.1 uncultured Selenomonadaceae bacterium | reverse complement strand
GTCGCGGCAACTTTACCGGAAAATTCAACAGAAACGCCCGGCGAAACTGCAGGCACGACACCACCCGAAAATAATTCCGACGAACAGCCGGAATCAACCGATACCGTTTCCACCGAAACTAATCCGCCGGCAATCGAAACGCCCGGCGAAACTGCAGGCTCAACCGAAACTCCGGGCGAAAATTCCGGCGAAACTGAAACGCCGCAACCGGAAATAATTTATTCCAACGACAAACCGAGCGTAACCGATATTTATGTAAAGTTTGAAAATCAGGGAAACACCGGCGTTTTGGCAACGACGATTCTTTACATCACCGACGACTACAAAATAACCGTCGCGGAACTTTTGACGGTTAACACCTACTACTATGATGCCGGATTGGATACGACTTCGCCGGACGGAGCAAGCACCACTCCGGGCGCGACTTACCTTGACCGGACGATCGCTCACGAAATGGTTCACGCAGTCATGGCGGCTAACATAAATTATTTTGCGCTGATGCCGGGAATGTTTTCGGAAGGCAGCGCGGAATTGATTCACGGCATAGACGACGAACGACTTTATACGATTTTAAATCTTGCGGCGAACCCCTCAATGCTGGAGGACGCTCTGGAATCGGACAGCGCGGCAAAATATTCGGCGGGTTATATGCTCCTCAGATATTTGGGTAAGCAAGCGTCCTCCGGGATTTACAAACTCAATTCGACGGCGCAAATTCCGACTTTGGACGAAATAATAAATTCCGGCCGGACAACTTCAACGCCGACAAATTCAACCGGCTCAAATTCAAGTTCGGGAAGTTCAAAAACTCCGACATCTTCCGGCTCATCGGGTTCTTCAGGCTCATCAAATTCCGGGACGACAAAACAACCTTCAACGCCGACATCTTCCGGCTCGTCAAACTCCGGCACTTCAAAAACTCCTTCAACGCCGGCAACTTCTTCAACCTCTTCCGGTTCATCGGGCGGCTCCGGTTATTCCGGCGGCGGTTCGTCAAGCACGCCGAGCAAACCGGTTACGACTTCCGGCAGTAAAATGACGCTGACCGGCAAAGTCAATTCGGATATTTTCCTCTCCGGCAAAAATCCTTTCACCAAAGAAAAAAATGCTTACGGCAACGAAAAAATCAAAAATATCGATGCGTCCCGCATGACTTCAAAACAATTTTTGGGCGGCAACAAACTCGACAATTCAATTATCGCGGGTTCGGGCGGCGGCAGTTTGTGGGGCGGCTCCGGCGGAAACGATACGCTTGTCGGCGGCGCGGGCAAAGATATTTTTTACTACGCGGCGAATAACGGCAACGATACGGTTGAAAAATTCACGGCAGGGACAAGTTCAAAATCGGACGTTCTCACGCTCTATAAAGGTGCCGGGCTGAAAACTTTCACTCGTACCGGCGAAAAAATAATTTTCAAGATGAGCGACAACGGCAAATTGACCGTCGTGACTTCCGGCGGCGATGTTGACGACGCGATTCAATATTCGACGGACGGAGCAAAAACTTCCGCAATAAAAATCGGCAATACCGCAAGCGACAATACTTTTTCCTACGTCGAAAAAATTTTCCGCTACTACGGCAGTAAAAATCATAAAGATACAATCGAAATTACCGGCGACAAAAATATTGACGTTCGACTTTCCAAAAAAACTTTTTCCAACCTTGACGTTATCGACGCGTCCGACTCGACCGGCAAAAATAATTTGTACGGCAACGGCGCGGAAAACACGATTAAAGCCGGCACCGGGACGAATACTCTGTGGGGCGGCTCCGGCACGGCGAACGATACTTTAATCGGCAACGACGGCACGGATAAATTTTACTACGGCAAAAATCAGGGCAACGACGTTATCAAAAATTCCGGCGACGGCGATTATATCCGATTGTACAACATCAGGGAGAGCGATATAAATTCGACGGAAACAATCGGCAAAGGCGGAGTCAAGTTGAATATCGGCGCGGGCAGTTTGACAGTGAACGAAACCGAAGGCGTAACTTTCATTCTCAAAGGCGGCGCGCGATACTCTTACAATGCAGGCACAAATAAATTCGGCAAGGCATAAAAAAAATTTTTGCGAAGGGAGATGATTTACATGGCGACCGCCCAAGACGTCATAAAATACTTCATAAAAAAATTGGACAAAACTACTTTATCCGGGACTGCCGCGCTTGACGAGGCGGTTAAATATGTTTCAAGCTTTACAAGTTGGTTCGACCTGCGTCAAACGATGGCAAACGATTGCGCGTCTTACGCCGGCGATTACGAAAATTTTTTGCGCGACAAGTGCGGCATAATTTTGGATAACGACGACACCGGCGCGATAAGCGGTTCAGATGCCGGAGGAAGTTACATAAAAACCGCGTCAAGCGTCATTCCGGAATACGGCTACCTGTATTCTTTAAATTCTCAATCTTTCACGACGAACGGTCTTACCGTCACGTTTGAAAAAAGTTTGTCCTCCATGAATTATTACGAAAGATATATCGCTGACTCGATGTATACCTGGTGGGTCGGCAACGCTTTGTCTTTAATCAAGGAGAGTTACGGACTTTCATACTCGGACAGCGGTGCGTTCGTTCGTAACATCACGGTCATTTTTGAAAACAAAGGCGACAACGGAACACTTGCCAAAGTTACAAATCATTCAGTCAACAGTTGGAAAAGCGTAAATAAACAGGAACTGAAAATAAATACTTATTATTTCGGTTACGGTTTGGATACGAGTTCCAAAGACGGAATAACTTCCTCTACAGATTCCTACCTCGACCGAACTATTGCCCATGAATTTGTTCACGGTCTCATGTACGCGAACGTAAGTTACGCCGGAAATTTGAACGGAACTGTTCATGACGGTCTCGCCGAATTGATTCACGGCATTGACGACGAAAGAAGATCTTCAATAATAAAATTGGCGAAAAGCAGCTCAAAGTTGGTGGACGCGCTCAATAATCCGGACGATGATACAAGGTATGAAGTCGGATATATGCTGTTCAGATATTTGGCGAAACAGGCATCAACCGGCTCACACGTCAAACAATCTTCCGCTTCTGCAACTTCAACGACGACTTCAACCACTCCGACAACTTCAACGACGACTTATACCGGACCGGTTACCGTCGAAGGTTCGACGATGACAATAAACGGGCGAATGATTTACGATGTATTTCTCGGCGGTTGGAATCCTTTTTCCTCCAAATCTGCCGTTACTTACTACAATACCGGCGTTAAAGATATTGACGCGTCCGGCATGACGAATGCAAAATTTTTGGGCGGCAACTCAAACAACAATTCAATCGTTTCCGGTTCGGGCGGTGCAAGTTTGTGGGGCGGCTCCGGCGGGAATGATACGCTCGTCGGCGGCTCCGGCAGAGATACATTTTTCTACAGAACCGGCAACGGCAACGACACGGTTGAAAATTTTTACACCGGAAGGTATGCGACAAATTCGGATATACTCGTCATCACGTCGAAAATCAATCGCATTTCCCGCGACGAAAAAGAAGTTGTCTTTACAATGAAAGACGGCGGCAAACTCACCGTCATGACCGACGTTTCAAGCGTCGATCTTGCGCTGAATTATTCAGGAAACGCGAAAACTTATACCGGCGTGAAAATCGGCAACACTGATTCCGCAAACAAATTGACTTACGACGCAACCGGAGTAAAGCATTATTTCGGCGGCTACTCGACCGATACTTTGAGCGTCACCGGCTCCGGCTCGAACAATATCAAACTTTCAAAAAGTAATTTCTCAAGTATCGAAGTTATCGACGCGTCGAACTCTACCGGGAAAAATACTTTAATCGGCGACAGCGGAAACAACACTTTGAAAGCCGGCACCGGAGTAAACAGACTTTGGGGAAATTCCGGATATAACAACGATACCTTAATCGGCAACGACGGCACGGATCATTTTTACTACGGCAAAAGTCAGGGCAACGACGTTGTGGAAAATGCCGGTTCCGGCGACTACGTCAGACTTTACAACGTCAAAAAATCCGACATCAAATCAGTTTCTTCAACCGGCTCCGGAGTCAAAATGAATATCGGCTCCGGAAGTTTGACTGTCGATAATACCGCCGGCGTGACTTTCGTCGTCAAAGGCGGCGCGAAATTCAGTTACGATTCTTACACAAATTCTTTCAGCAGGAAGAGATAATTTTTTTTACCGGAGGAAGTGGAAATATGGCAACTCCTCAAAGCGTCATCAAAAAATTCATGGGCGTTCTCGACAATACCGGTTACACCGGAAAATCTGCACTCAGCGCGGCGATCAGATACGTTTCGCGCTTTTCCGGTTGGGACGGTCTCCGTTTGCAAATGGTGAATGACTGCGCGGCTTATCGCGGAAATTGGGCGGGATTTTTGCGCGACAAATGCGGAATAATTTTGGGCAACGCCGACAACGGAGCAATAACCGGGACTGATGCCGGAGGTTGGGCGGTGAAAACAAAATCCGGCGTCATTCCGGAGGACGGTTACCTTCAGACTTTGACTTCGCAATATTTTACCGTCAACGGTCTGACGGTTCGCTTTGAAAAAGATTTGTCCGCCATGACTTATTACGAAAGATATATGGCAAATGCCATTTATACCTGGTGGATGAAAAACTCTTTGAATCTGATTGAAGAATCTTACGGCTTGTCTTTCAAATACGGCAGCGGCAGCACGTCAACCGGTATTTCCGTAAGTTTCGTAAACGAAGGGAGAAACGGTGCGCTTGCCTCGTCAAGCGTGACGACTCCGCTTACCGTTAAAATCAACACCGGCTATTACGGTACCGGCTTGAATGTTTACGGCAGGGACGGCGACAGTTCATCGACAAAATTTTTTCTCGACTCCACGCTTGCTCACGAAATGGTTCACTCTGTTATGGCGGCGAACATAAATTATTTTTCGTCACTCCCGAATGTCTTTAAGGAAGGTTCTGCAGAATTGCTGATAGGCATTGACGACGAGCGTTACGGCGACATTAAACGGCTTGCGTCAAATTCTTCCGCGCTCCGTTCGGCTTTGACGAGTTCGACGAGCGGCGATATTTATGCCGGCGGTTATATGCTCCTCCGATATTTGGCGAAACAGGCAAGCGGTGCTTACTCCGGCGGCAGTACGCCGGCGATAAGTGCGGATCCGGCCGTATCAAGCAATACGACGGTTTCGGACGGCGAAATGAAAGTTACAAATTCTTCACGGAGTTTGCAAATTTTTTTGGAAGGAAAAAATCCTTTCACCGGTGCTTACAATCCATATGCAAACAGCACGGTAACGACTTTGACAGGCACGTCTTACACTTCGGATTTTTTTGGCGGCAATAAACTTGACAACTATATCGTTTCTTACGGCTCGGACAGTTTGTGGGGCGGCTCCGGCGGCAACGATACGCTTATCGGTCGGTGGGGGTACGAAAATAAATTTTTCTATGCGGCGGGCAACGGTAACGACGTTGTGGAAAATTTCCATGCGGGAACGGATTATACTTCAGATGTCGTCGTCCTGTACAAGGGCGCGGGACTGAACAGAATTACCCGCGACGGTTCAAGAATAATTTTCGGCACGAAGTCCGGCGGACAACTCACCGTCAACGCGACGACTGAGGAAGTCGATACCGCGATAAAATATTCGTCGAACGGTTCAACTTCGGCAAACGTAAAAATCGGCAATACTTATTACTCGAACAATCTGACTTATGCCGGCGGCGTGTCCCGCTACTACGGCGGTTACGGCACGGATACTTTGAACGTCGAAACTTCTTCCTCCGTCAACATAAAACTTTCTTCAAGCAAATTTTCAAATATCGAAGTTATCGACGCATCGAACTCCACCGGGAAAAATACTTTAATCGGCGACAGCGGATATAACACGATAAAAGCCGGAACCGGAGTAAACAGACTTTGGGGAAATTCCGGATATAACAACGATACTTTAATCGGCAACGACGGCACGGATCATTTTTACTACGGAAAAAATCAGGGTGACGACGTTGTTGAAAATGCCGGCTCCGGCGATTATGTTCGGCTTTACAATTTCAATTTCTCCGACGTAAATTCCTACTCAACCGCCGACGAAGGAGTTAAATTGAATGTCGGCTCCGGCAGTTTGACGGTGGACAAAACCGACGGCGTGACTTTCGTATTCAAAGGCGGAGCGCGTTACGTTTACAATTCGTCCGGTGAAAATTTCGTAAGGACAAATTAAAGTCGATATAATGTCGTTTTCTGCTTAAATTTTATCTGACGAACAAGGATAAGGCATTATAAATTCTTGACATGATAACGGCGGTGTTGTAAAATGCTCAAAGTCCGGATCGGCAAGGAGGGTAATACTCCTTTTAATTTTGAGTTGCCGGCGACGGAAATAAACGACGAAAATTTTTTGGATAACATCAAAATTTCCGGCGCGATAATCGACGAGGGAAATTTCTTCGTCGTGAGAGGAAAAATATTTTGTCGCAAAAAATTTATCTGCGACAGATGTTTGACTGAGGCAACCGAAAATCAAGAACACGATTTTGAAGAGGAATTAAATCCGGAAGAAATTGTCGATGACGAAATTGATTTAACCGAAATTATTCGCGACAATCTTTTGGCGGGTCAACCTTTAAAAAATTTGTGCAAACCGGATTGCAGAGGACTTTGTCCGGTCTGCGGAAAAAATTTGAATAACGGTCGGTGCGAGTGCGACAAAGATTTTGTCGATCCGCGACTTGCGCCGTTAAAAAATTTCAATTCAATCGAGGAGGTGTGAAGATTGGCGGCACCGAAAAGAAAATTGAGCAAATCAAGACGCGACAGGCGGCGTGCTAATTGGAAGTTGGAAGCTCCGAACTATGTGGAATGTCCGAGATGCCACGAACCTAAACTCCCACACCATGTGTGCCTGGAATGCGGTTACTATAACGGAAGAGAAGTTATAGAGACGGCTTAAGGATACCTGAAATTGTTGGGCAGGCATTTAAAGAACCTGCTCTTTTTTTTTAGAACGCGCAAGATTTTTTTTGCGCCGGGAGTAAGAAAGTGAAACTTGCAGTTGACGCGATGGGCGGCGACAATGCCCCCGTCGAAATTATCAAAGGCGCAATTTTGGCAGCGGAAAAATTTTCCGGAGAAATTATTTTGGTCGGCGACGAAAATAAAATTCGCGAAGTTTTGAAAAACGAACGCGCTCCGGACAATTTGAACATTTCGATAAGGCACGCCGGCGAAGTCGTCGAAATGGGAGAACACCCCGCCGATGCCGTTCGCACGATCTCCTCCAGTGCCATCCCCTCGAACGGACTGCCGGGCAGGAGTTTGTTCAGATTGTCCACATAGGCCTGCAGATGCTTGCCGTGGTGGAAAGACAACGTCCGTGCGCTGATGGCTGGCTCCAGCGCATCTGCCGCGTAAGGTAGGTTGATGAGGACGAACATGGAATTATAGTTCTTACTCGTTGGCAATTCGTTTTACCCCTTCTAAAAAGCAGTTAAAACTCTGAGACTTGTTCCCTTCCAAAGTCATATTTGCTGCAATTCGGCGGGCTGTTTCAATCTGCGGATAATCGCCCAGATGTCGTTTAAGTTCATGCTTTGATAA
>CAJOFG010000044.1 GCA_905233965.1 uncultured Selenomonadaceae bacterium | reverse complement strand
GCCGAAAACCGAAGACCTTGTCGCCGGACTTATCGCAAAACAGGCTGAGGAAGAAAAAGCAAATCAAACCGAAAAAACTTTGCAAACTTTGAAAGAGTCCGTCATTCAAGCCGAAAGCGCACCTCACATTCACCTTGCCCACAAAAATACAATGTCGGACGAACCTATTGAAAAATTCACGCTCGTACTCGAAAGACCTTGCCCGGTCTGCGAAAATTTGACGCGCGTCGTAAAAGTCAAATCGCGTCAAATTGTAGACTTCAGGGACATCGACCTTTGCATTCACTACAAAAATTTCAATCCGTATCTTTATTACATTTGGACTTGCGAAAATTGCGGTTATGCGGCTGAGGAAACAAAATTCCTCGCGCCCATGCCGAAAAAAACTCGCGCCAACTTGAAATCTTTCCTCGTCGAAAATAATATGGCAACTCCGTTCCTGCGCGAAAGAAATGTTCAGGAGGCAATGTCATTTTACGAAATTGCGATTCTGTTTTCCGAAACCTTTGAACCTTCACCGGCTCGTCAAGCCGGACTTTATCAGAAGATGGCTTGGATTCAGCGGTACGCCGAAAATAAGGAAAAAGAAATGGAATATCTGCAAAAAGTTGCCGAACTTTACGAAGAGTCTTTCGGCAAGGAACGTTATCCGGTAGGCGGTGTTCAGGAAACGACGGCTTGGTATATCGCGTCGGCAAGTTACTACTTGCTCGGCGACAAAGAAAAGACGACAAAACTTTTGAGCCGCATTATCGAAAATCAAACTCTGCGAAGTTCCAATCCTAATTTGTACGACAAGGCAAGAGATCTTTGGCAGGAAGTCAGGAAGAAAAAATAATTTCGCCGAAAAAAATTTTGCAAAAAAAAATTCCCGGACAAAGACGTTCGGGATTTTTTATTTCGATTTACAAATTACAAATTTATTTGCCGCCGTTCAAAGTCAAATCCAAAAGTGCCATTCGGACGGCGACACCGTTTTGAACCTGTTCTTTAATCGCGGAATGTTTTCCGTAGGTGACCGGCTCGGAAATTTCCAAACCTTTATTCTGCGGACCCGGATGAAGAATCAAAACATCTTCCTTCGCCAAACGCAAACGCTTTTCATTGATACCGAAAAATCTTGCATACTCACGACCGGAAGGAAACAGCCCGGATTGCTGACGTTCAAGTTGTATCCGCAAAACATTTATCACGTCGGCATTTTTTATCGCGTCCTCGATATTTTCGTGAACGCGTACGCCGTCGAATTCAAAAAATCGCGGCAACAAAGTTTTCGGACCGGCAAGATGAATTTCCATTCCGGTTTTCGTCATTCCGAAAATATCGGAGCGGGCAACTCTGCTGTGGAGAATGTCGCCGACAATCGCAACTTTCAATCCGGCAAGCCGACCTTTGTATTGTTGAATCGTGAACAAATCCAAAAGTCCCTGCGAAGGGTGCGCGTGCGCTCCGTCGCCGGCGTTGATGATAACCGAATTGATTGCACGCGAAGCATATTCGGCGGAACCTTCCGACTTATGACGAATGACAACGGCATCGGCTCCCGCCGCCTCAATCGTGCGGAGAGTGTCGCGCAGACTTTCGCCTTTAACCATGCTGCTTGTCGAAGTGTTTATGCTTACCACGTCCGCGCCGAGATATTTTCCGGCAAGTTCAAAAGAAGTTCGCGTCCGCGTCGAAGGTTCGCAAAAAAGATTTATGATTGCTTTTCCGCGAAGATTCGGCAATTTTTTTACGTCGTCGCGAACAATTTTTTTCATCTTCGCCGCGACGCTCAAAACCAAACGAATTTCATCCGGAGAAAAATTTTCCAAGCCGAGAATATTTTTTCCGAATAAATTTGCCGTCGAATTTTTTTCCAAAACGCTCACTCCTTTTTGCGAAACTTAAACTGCGAAAAAATTTTTTAAGGCAAAGATTTAAATTCTTCAACCGGCCAGAAAACCAAAATCGCTTTGCCTTTAATCAAATCGAGCGGAACGAATCCGACATCGGGAAAACGGCTGTCCTCCGAATTGTTACGGTTGTCGCCCATGACAAAGACCGTGCCGTCCGGGACGGTGGCTTTCGCGTAGTCGGTGCGTGTCTTTTCCAAAATATAATCTTCGTTCAAAAGTTGATCGTTGACGTAGACGCGACCTTCTTTAATTTCGATCGTGTCGCCGCCGGTCGCTATGACACGTTTTATAAAATCGCGGCTGGTATCTCCCGGATAACGGAAGATTAAAATTTCGCCTTTCTGCGGATCGCGAATCCGATAAATAAATTTGTTCACGACGAGCCGTTCTTCGTGCAGGAGGGTGGGGCGCATACTGGGACCGTCAACTATGTAAAGCTCGACAATAAAAGTTCTGATTAAAAGTGCCAAAACGATTGCGCCGACGATTGAAGTTATCCATTCTCTCAAGCTATCACCTTTTTTCTTCCGCAAAATTTTTTATGCTAAAAAAAATGAGGTCTGCCGAATTGACAAACAGACCTCGCGAAACAAATTTCAGTTTTTCTTTTCCTTAATGCGAGCGGCCTTGCCTGTAAGCTTACGCAAATAATAAAGCTTGGCGCGTCTGACTGCACCGCGCCGCACGACTTGAATTTTTTCGATACGCGGCGAATGAACCGGGAACATTCTTTCCACTCCCACGCCGTAAGAAACGCGGCGAACGGTGAACATTTCGCGAACGCCGGTTCCCTGTCTGCCGATAACGACACCTTCAAAAACCTGGATGCGTTCTCTCGTACCTTCGACAATTTTTGCATTTACCCGAACGGTATCGCCGGGTCCGAACTCCGGAATATCGTCGCGGAGTTGTTCTTTTTCAAGAATTTCGATGATGTTCATTTAAAATTTTTCCTCCTCTTTGACGTTCATGAAAAATTTTTTCAGCGGAACGCCTTTTAACCCGTGCAGTTTAACACATTCGATAAAAAGCTGTCAACTTCCGGCGAAATAAGTTTTGCGTTTCCGGAAAAATTTTTTTTATTCGTCTCAAAAAAAATCCCCGCGAAAATTTTTTATCAAGGGGAAAAAATTTTTTATCCATCTCAAATTATTTTCCGGTCAAACGATTTGCCCGGACGTTGAACTCCGAAATAATTTTTTCTTCGTCCAAAGTTTTCAATTCGCGTTTCTCCATCAAAATTTTTCCGTCAACGATGACGGTATCGACAGCCGAAGAGTTTGCCGAGTAAGCGAGGAGTGAAACCGGATTGTAATTCGGTTGCCAATCCGCGCCGCTCATATCGAGCAAAATCAAGTCCGCTTTGTACCCTTTTTCGATCCGTCCGACGTTTTGCAAACCCGCCGCCTTTGCTCCGTTCTCCGTCGCCATTTTGATTGCCTCAAATGCCGGAACAACCAACGGGTCGAGAGTATCGACTTTCGCCAAAAGCGCGGCAAGCCGAATTTCTTCAATCATATCCAAATTGTTGTTGCTGGACGTTCCGTCCGTGCCGAGAGCAACCGTAATTCCTTCGCGCAAAAGTTTTGTCACCGGAGCGATGCCGCTTGCAAGTTTCATGTTGCTGCCGGGATTGTGCGCCACGCGAATTTTTTTGTCGCGAATAATTTTTATCTCCTCGTCACTCAACCAAACACAGTGAGCGGCAACCGTTCCCAAGTCGAACAAACCGGTTTCGGCGACGACTTCAAAAGGTCGTTTGCCGTAATTTTTTTGGCACTCGTTAATTTCGTCCCGCGTTTCGTTCATGTGAATGTGAATTTCCGCTCCGAATTTCGCCGCCGCGTCATAAACTTTTTTCAAAAATTCCGGCGGGCAGGTGTAAATTGCATGAGGTCCGAACATAACGGTAATTCTTCCGTCGGCTTTTCCGTGAAAATTTTTGTAAAGTTCGACGTTCTCCTCCAACTTTTTATCGCCGTCGGCAACTCCGATTATTCCACGCGACAAAATTCCGCGCAACCCGGATTCTTCGACAACCTTTGCGACTTCCTCCATGTTCGGTCCGTACATATCAATAAAAGCCGTCGTTCCGCCGCGAATCATTTCGACGGCGGCAAGTGCCGCGCCGGCGTAAATATCTTTCGCGTTCATCTTCGCTTCAATCGGCCAAATATCTTTGTTGAGCCAATCCATCAAAGCTTTGTCGTCCGAATAACTTCTCAACAAAGTCATCGAGGCGTGAGTGTGTGCGTTGACGAAACCGGGAACGGCAAATTTTCCGCTCCCGTCGATAATGTTTCCGGCGTTAATCGCAACGTCGTCGACTCCGGAAATTCGGGAAATTTTGTCGTCTTTGATGAAAATGTTTCCGACTTCAACCTTTCCGTCAGGATTTAAAATTTTCACGTTGCGAATTATTATTTCGTTTTCAAAAGGCATTTCGTTTTCCTCCGAAAAAATTTTTACTGATTGAGATAAGCTTTTTGCTCTTCGGTCAGCTTGTCGATTTTTACTCCCGCCGCCTCAAGTTTTATTTCGGCAATTTGCGTGTTGATTTCGTTCGGTATGAGGTAGACTTGTTTTTTCAATTCGGCGTGACGTTGAACGAGGAATGAGATACTGAAAAATTGAACGGCGAAACTCAAATCCATAATCTCAGCCGGGTGTCCGTCGCCGGACGCAAGATTTACCAGGCGACCTTCCGCAAGCAAATAAATTTTTCGTCCGTCCTTTTGCAAAAATTCTTCCACATTGTGACGAACGGTTTTCCGGCTCGTCGATTGACTTTCGAGTTGCGGAATATTTATTTCAACGTCGAAGTGTCCGGAATTTGCGAGGACGACTCCGTTTTTCATCAGCGGGAAATGTTCTTCGGTGATAACGTCTTTGTCGCCGGTGAGCGTGAGGAAAACGTCGCCGATTTTCGCCGCCTCTTTCATCGGCATGACCCGGAAACCGTCAAAGACAGCCTCAATCGCTTTAATCGGATCAACTTCCGTGACGATTACGTTTGCGCCGAGACCCTTTGCTCTCATCGCCGCACCTTTTCCGCACCAACCGTATCCGGCAATGACAACATTTTTCCCGGCGACGACAAGATTTGTCGTCCTCATGATTCCGTCCCAAGTCGATTGTCCGGTGCCGTAGCGATTGTCGAAAAGGTATTTGCAGTAAGCATCGTTCGCCGCGATCATCGGAAATTCCAATTCGCCGCGCCGCTCCATAGATTTTAAACGGATAACGCCGGTCGTCGTTTCTTCCGAGCCGCCGATAATTTTCGGAATGAGTTCGCGGCGTTTGGCGTGAATCATTTTTACCAAGTCGCCGCCGTCGTCGATTATCAAATCCGGTTCAATGTCGAGAGTTTTGTTTAAAAGCTCGTCGTACTCTTCCGGCGTGCAACCGTGTTTGGCAAAAACGGTTATGCCGTCCTCAACGAGCGCGGCGGCAACGTCGTCTTGAGTTGAAAGGGGATTGCAGCCGGTCAAAGCGACTTCTGCTCCGGCGTTGCGGAAAACTTCGACCATGTATCCGGTTTTCGCTTCGACGTGAAGAGCGATTGCAATTTTTTTTCCGGCAAGCGGTTTTGAATCTTTAAAAGCTCTTTCGATTGCCGACATGACCGGCATAAAATTTTTTACCCATTCGATTTTTGCGTGACCGTTCGGTGCAAGTGAAATGTCTTTTACGATTGAATCCATGAATATTTCCTCCAAAAAAAATTTTTTTTATTTACGATTTTCCAATTCCGAAATTTTATTTATTCGCCGTGCGTGACGACCCCCGGAAAATTCCGTCGTTATCCATGCGCGGACGACTTCGCCGGCAGAACCGAATCCGATTACTCTGCCGCCCATCGCCAAAACATTTGCGTCGTTGTGCGAGCGCGACATCTTCGCGGAAAAAACATCGTGACAGACGGCGCAACGAATCCCTTTGAATTTGTTCGCGGCGATTGAAATTCCGAGACCGGTTCCGCAAAGCAAAATTCCTCTGTCCGCTTTCCCTGACATTATCGCATTGCAAACTTTTTCGGCAATGTCCGGATAGTCCACCGAATCCGTTCCGAAAGTTCCGACGTCGGTAACTTCAATGTCGCGAAATTCTTTCAGAACCATTTTTACTTCTTCTTTCAAATCGACACCGCCGTGATCCGAACCTATAACCAATTTCATAAAAATTCCTCCTTCCTGAAATTACATCGCTTGAACAATAAAATAAGATTTGAACGGAATACCGTGAGCGTCCGACAAAAAATCGACGGCGTTTACAAAATGCGTCCACTCTTCCAATCCGTCACTTTGCAAAGTTTCACGTATATCCCCGTATTCCGTCAAGAGAATGAAAAAAATATTTTTGCCGTGAGATTTTTTAATCGACTTAACCAACTTTTTCAAACTTTCCGGCGACTCGTAAGGAATAATTTCTTCGTCGTCCCGAATGTAGAAAGCTTGTTTCAAAAATTCGATATTCTCCGGCACCGCACAAAATGCACGCGTCTTTCCGGAGACTACCGCAGAAATTGCCGTCGCGAAATCTTTTTGTTCGGCGTTAAACTTGTGAAATCCCTCCGAAATATTTTTTAAGAAATCAATATCGAACCAAGTCGTTTTTGTGAAATACTCAAGATAAAGCCGGCTGAGATTGTCGGAAAAATCGAAAGTCGGATTCGGTCCGGTGTAATGATAAATTCGGTCTTGCTCCGGCATCGGATTCAATTCGTGTCGTCTGAGGTCGGGAACGAATCTGTCGAAATTATTCGGGAGTTTGACGTAATCGCCGGCGAAACAATAATTCAAAATATCCTGGTCGAAATAAATACATTCGGTATGTTCTGCGATAAATTTTATCCCTTCGTCCAAAATATTTTTTGACGTTCTCAATTTTTTCAAATTCATGACGAGGACGGCAGAGTTGAAATAATTTTCAAATTTCACGCGCCCGGAAGTTATCAGGTAATGACGTGCGGCAGTCAAATTTTTGAAACAAATTATATCTGCCTCCGACTCCGGAACTGCGGCGATAAATTTTTCGCCCAAGTCGGTGTCCCACAAATTTTTTATGTCGGCGTGAATCAGCATATCGGAATCGAAATAAATTGCCTTTTCAATTTCTTCCGGCAGGACGCAGACAATTACGAGCCGATACAATGCGCCGGCGGTAAATCTGGACTCTTCTGCGCCGGGAATTAAATTTTTTATTTCCGAAATTTTTTCCGGGCAAATCTCTTCGACGTTGTAAAAATTTATTTGTTGTTCGTAACGTTCGGCGAGTTGCAAAAATTTTTTCCGGTTGCCGTCGCTCAAAGTGTTGTCGTGCAAAATGTGAACGGTAATCTCATGGGGGGGGGTGGAAGTATTTTCAAAAATCGAAACAATCGCCGTTCCCGTAAATTTTGAATATTTCCCTGTCTTGTCGTGCAGACCGAAACAAACATGAATCATAAAAATTTTTCCTCAATCGTTGCGAATAAAATCTTGAATGGTCAATTTTCTCCGCGCAGTCAATTCCCTCATCGGAGTTTTGCCGGACGGAATGTCGGAGCCGGGCAAAGTCGTTTCGTTCAGGTTGCCGACCGGAATTTCTTTGTCGCCGGCATCTTTGAGTTCGACACCTTCCGGAGTTTTCAAAATTATTTCGAGTTTGTCCCCGTCGTTCAGCGAATCTGCAAAATCGACCGGGCGACATCCGGCTTTTCGGATCGGGCGGCGTGAAATTCACGGCGAGAAGTGCATCGCTGACGATAACGGATTTTTGATCCGTCTTTTGGTATTCAATCTCCGCGTCGTCGTCAATCAAAGTGTTCATCGTTGCCGGTCGTCCGTTCACCGTCAAATCAATCGTCGCCCGCGTCGGAATGTCAAATTCTTTTCCGTTGTAAAAAATTTTCACCGACGAATTTATTCCGGAAATACTGATGATGTCGGAAACTTTCGGATTTTCCTTCGCGATGTATTCAATTTTGTCGCCGGCGTGAATCGGAAGGGAAATTTGAACTTCGCCTTCGTCGAGCAAAATTTCCGGCGTGCAAGTGTAGTGAGATTTTTTTCCGTTGAGTTTGTAATGAATTTTTTTCCCGGTCGGCGGGTAGCCGGCAAGCCGGAGGACTTCACCGATCGTTCGGGGTGCGATTGTCCGAATTTCGTCGCCGTCTTTCAAAAGTCGCGTCGGCAAACTCACTTCGTCGTTGACTGTCAATTTCGGAGTGACCGGAGTTTCTTTGCCGTTGATGAACACGTTGAAACCTTCTTCCGGTTTTACAACGTCGGAAAGTTGCAACGCCGGAGAAATTCCGTCTTCGCCGTGTTCAACTTTTATTGCCGCGTGATTTTCAATTTCCGTTTCCAAAGTTGCCGGCTCTCCGTTCAAAGTCAACTTCGCCGGCGTTCCCATACTGCCCGGAAAAAATTTTTTCTCTCCGTCAATCGTCACCATTAAACCGAGTCCCGGTTTTCCGTTCCATTTGCGAAGTTGGATACCGGCGTTTAAGAGTGCGTCGCTGACTTTGAGCCGGCGAAAATGGAACAGGCTGTAATCTTCCCCGTTCACGGTGACGGACAAAAAGTGGAGCGTGTGACCCGATGCGATTTTCAAAATTCCCAGAGGTGTTACCGCGTCCGGCAAACAAAGTTCTTTCGGAACGCCGGTTAATCCGTCAACGACATCCGGTTTGCGAACGCCGACACGAATTTCCGGCATCTTCAAAGATTCGGCGACATACTTTTGCAAATTCGGAGTCAAAGCTCCGCCGCCGACCAACATCACGGCTTGAGGAGTTTCGCCGCCGTTCAATTCCAAAATTGTTTTTGAAATTGATTTTGCGAGATGGATTATGTTGTCGGTTATCGGAGAAATAATTTCGTCGGCGGGCAATTCGTGCGTCATGCCGAGAATATCGTTAAATTCCGCGCGTTCACCGACGGACGCTTTCCGCTTAATCGTTTCGGCAACATTGAAGTCGAGCAAAAATTTTTGACTTATCGCCTCAGTAATTTCATCGCCGGCAACCGGAACCATTCCGTAAGCGATAACCGAACCGTTTTTGGTAATCGCAACGTCGGAAGTGCCGGCTCCGATATCGACGAGCACCAAATTTAAATGGCGCATTGTCGGAGGAATCAAAACATTTATCGCGGCAATCGGTTCGAGTGTCAAAGCTTTCATTTCGAGGTTGGAATATTTCAACGCGCTTTGCATGGAGTCGATGACTTGTCCCGGCAAAAAAGTTGCGATAACTTTTGCCTTCGCATTTTTTCCGCGCTGACCGATTAAACTTTTCAACCTCACGCCGTCCAATTCGTAACTGATGACGCTGAACCCGACGCAGTAATAAGTTGTCTTGTCGGCGATGGCGTTCGAGGCGGCGAGTTCGGCTTGCGCGAGTTGAACGCCGGAAAAATCCAAAGTACTTTGTTGCTCCGGAGTTATCACGCCGTGAATTTCGAGTTCGGCTGTCGCCGTCATTGTGTAGAGCGCACGTCCGGCGGCGGCAACGGCAACGCTTTTCAATTCGCCGACTTCTTTTTCGAGCGAGGAACGAATTTGATTTATCACGGCGGCAACTTGCGGCACGTCATGAATTTGTCCGTCGAGCATGGCGCGTGTTTCGTGTTCTTCGCGGCGGGTTGCGATTATCGAAAGTTTCCCGTCGGAATTTTTTTCGGCGACAATTCCGATGACACTTCGCGTCCCGATGTCGAGTGCAAAAATTTTTTCGTTGCCGTCGTTTTTGTAATCAATTTTTTCAGGCGGCGCGGAAATATTTGCAAGTCCGCCCTTCGACTTGGAATTTTTTTCTTCAACCGAAATTTTTTCTTCCGGAACATTTTCAGCCGGAGAAATTTTTTTCCGACGTGTGCGTTTGGGTTTGGAAATATTTTCGTCCGGAATTTCTTCAGCCGGAGAAATTTTTTTCCGACGTGTGCGTTT
>CAJOFG010000043.1 GCA_905233965.1 uncultured Selenomonadaceae bacterium | reverse complement strand
GTTGCGACTATGCTTCAATAAAATCGATGCGTGATAATTTTTTCCGTTACGCATTTTCGATTACGCATTGATAAAAAGGGAGGCTGAATTTTTATGGCGAGTGAAAGCATGGTAAACGATCTCGGTGAGGAAGTAAGCTTGGATTCCGGTATGCAGGTCGTTGCCTTCAAACTCCGCGACGAAGAGTACGGAGTAAATATTTTTCAGGTTCAGGAAATTCGTAATTTGGTGGACATAACCCGCGTTCCTTTCGCCGCGAACTACATCAAGGGCGTTATCAATCTTCGCGGAAGTGTTCTGCCGGTCATCGACTTGAAAAAGCGGCTCGGACTGGAGCAAACGCCTTACACCGAAAATACCAGAATCGTAACCGTGATGGTCGGGGATCTTCCGGTCGGAATGTTGGTTGACGCGGTTACTGAAGTTTTGACGATTCGCTCGAAATTGGTTGATACCAAGAAGGCGATTAACGAAAAAGACATCACAAAATTTTTAAGCGGTATCGGCAATCTTGACGGGCGACTTGTCATCATGTTGAACCTTGAGGAGATTGTCGGTATTCCGGGTTAATTTTTCGGGGAGGGAAAAAATTTTTCCCTCCGGTTTGTAACCCCTGAGTTGGAGGTTTTTTATATGAATGACGAATTCGATTTGTCACCGATACAGCTTGACGCATTGCGCGAAATCGGAAATGTCGGCGCGGGAAATTCCGCAACCGCGCTGTCACAAATCATCAACAAACGAATTGATATGAATGTTCCGAAAGTCGATCTCGTACCCATCGAAGCCGTTCCCGATCTCGTCGGCGGCGCGGATACAATCGTTGTCGGTGTCTTTTTGAGAGTTTACGGCAGAGCACCGGGAAATATCCTTTTCCTCCTTCCCCAAAAAAGTGCTTTCTACCTCGTCGATACTCTCATGGGCAGAGAACACGGCACGACGAAAAAGTTGGACTTCATGGACGAATCGGCTTTAATGGAGATCGGAAACATTCTTTCCGGCGCGTACCTTAACGCCTTTTTCAACTTCACGCACATTTCCATGTTGCCGTCAATTCCGGCACTTGCAATGGACATGGCGGGCGCGATTTTGAACATAATACTTGTTCAGCTCGGACAGATGGGTGACCGGGCGTTGGTTATCGAAACGGAATTTTTGGCTGAAGACGACGGAATCAACGGACACTTTTTCCTGGTGCCGGATCCCGGTTCTCTCGGAACATTGATAAAGGCAGTAGGAGTTGAATGATTATGGCAGCCCTTATAAAAGTCGGCATGGCTGACTACAAAGTCGGGCGCAGTCCGTCCACTCTTATCAGCTACGGATTGGGTTCATGTATCGGAATTTCCCTGTACGACCCGCAAACAAAAATAGGAGGACTGCTCCACATCATGCTTCCGGACAGCACACAGGCACGCGCAAGCGACAATCCGGCGAAATTTGCGGATACGGGTATCCCGCTCATGCTTAATGACGTTCTGGCTCTCGGTGCGTCCAAAAGTCGCCTTGTCGCGAAAATTGCCGGCGGTGCTCAAATGTTCGCGTTCGCAAACGCTACCGATATTATGAGAGTCGGAAACAGAAATGCCGATGCGGTAAAGCAAATTCTCCGTCGCAACGGTATAAGAGTTATCGCCGAAGATACGGGCGGGAATTACGGACGAACCGTTCAAATCGATCTCAATACCGGTGTCTACAAAGTTAAGACGATAGATCGCGGCGAAAAAGATATTTGAACGAAACAATTTAACCGGTTCAATTTGACAAGGTGATTTAATCGTGTCTGACGTATTGATGTCTTTGGCACTCGGAACGATGTCCATGATAATCGTTTTTTTCTCCGGGCTTGCCGCCGGAGTCGTGAGAATCGGGACGTTGACTTTCAGAGGTTTTGTCGCTTTCTGCGTGTCAACCGCCGTTTCCTACCTCTTTTTAATGCTGTTTGAAATGTACGGCGAACGGTTGCAAAAAGAAACGTTGGAGGTCGAAAAGGAAGTTGCCGAAGACGAGGAGAGCGAAGAGTCCGGCGAAGGCGAAGAACAATCCGAAGAGGAAGGATTCAAACCGGCAAATCCGAATGACCTTCCTCAAGCTTGATTTTTCCGGAGATTTTTTTGTGGCGCACGGAGCGGATGGTGAGTGACTATGGAAAGTAACGCAACAAAAGTTGATGTGATAATGCTTTGGAAAAAGTACAAAGCAACCAAGTCCGTCGAATTGCGGAACAGATTGGCTGAACATTATCTGCCGTTGGTTAAAATCGGTCTGCCGCCGCATTTGGACAAGGACGATCTTTTGAGCAGCGGCTTTTTCGGATTGATGGATGCCATTGACCGTTTCGACATTGACAGGAACATAAAATTTGAAACTTATGCGGGCGTTCGGATTCGCGGCGCGATGCTCGATTATTTGCGTGCAAAAGATTGGATCCCGGTTACCATGCGGCAAAAAATTCGCAAGTATGAGCAGACCGTTTACCGGCTGGAAAGCGAACTCGGACGGAGTGCAACCGACAAAGAAATTTCCGAAGCGTTAAATATCACTCTTGAGGAGTTGCAGACTTTGGTCGGTCAGTGCAACGCCGCAACCGTCATTCCCCTCGAAGAATATTTGAAAACCGATTCGCCGGAGGCAACCGACGCAAACCCCGCCGATACCGCAGAATTTCTCGAACTCAAAGAAACTCTTGCGAAGGCGATAGACCGGTTGCCGGAGAAGGAAAGAATTGTCGTTTCCCTTTACTACTACGAAGAATTGACGTTGAAAGAGATAAGTCTGATACTTCATCTCAGCGAGGCGCGAATTTCCCAGCTCCACACAAAAGCAATTTTCAGAATGAGATCTCATTTGGCAAGAGTCAGAGGTACTTTGACAAACTGATCGGAAAGGAGGGACGCACTGTGGCAGATGAAAAAGTTGTTGACAAAGAAAATTTCATGGAGGGCGAAAATTTATATCCGTCTTTGGGCAGTACCGAAGCCGGATATTTGTTTGAGTTCAGAGAAGACGGCGTTTATTTGACGATATATCCCAATGATGCGGCCTCTCTCCTGTTCGAGTTGTCCGATATGCGCCAAATTTTGAAAGACTGCAATGTTGCCGACTACGATGTTGCGCTCCTGTCAAGAACCATGCGCGACGCAAACGGTTTGCCGCAAAAAATCGCCGGACACGTTGACATAAGCGAGGAACAACTCCGACAAATCGCGAGCGGCGAATACGAAGGTGCGCCGAATCTTGCGGAAGAGTACGCGAAACTTATCGTTGACGTGAGCCGGGACAGGATGCAAGTCATGATTAAATACGACACGTCGCACGGTTCCAAACTTCCGACTTTCGATATGGTCATGGAGGCGTTGACGGAAAAAAATGTCATCTTCGGCATTGATGAAGAAGAAATCAAGCGCGGCGTGGGAAGTCTTGCGCCATTCGTCGCGGCGAAGGGTGAGCCGCCGGTGAACGGAGAAAACGCTTACATTGACAGAAAATTTGACTTGGGCGTTAAAGGTCGTCCGGTCATTGACGAATACGACCGCGTCGATTATAAAAATTTGAATCTGTTCGTTCTGGTCAAGGCGAACGATACACTTGCAATTCGCGTTCCTCAAACGCAGGGCAAGCCGGGCAAAAATGTTTTCGGCGATACCGTTCCCGCGAAAAACGGCAGACCCATTCCGATGCCGCAGGGAAAAAATACGAAGGTTCTCGGCGAACATCAGCTGATAGCGGAAATTAACGGACAGATTGTCGATACCGGCTCCAAGATAAGCATTGATCCGCGACTTGTGATTAAAGGTGCAGTCGGAGTTGCAACCGGCGACATTGATTTTGACGGAAGTGTTTTGATAAACGGCGACGTTAAACAGGGCTTTGTCGTCAAGGCAACCGGCGATATCGAAATTAAAGGCAGTGTTCACGGCGCGGAGGTTGTCGGGCGAAACGTCATAGTCGGCGGCGGAGTTACCGGAGCGAAACGCGGAAAAGTTCACGCAGATCTTGACGTTCGCGCCGCATTTACCGAAAATGCCGTCGTTGAGGCGGGACGTGACATTTACGTTGCCGACGTTGCTTTACACTCTCAGCTTCGCGCCGGGAAAAAAATTATCGTCGAGGGCAAGCACGGACAAATTACCGGCGGCTTAACCGTTTCCGGCG
Organism: uncultured Selenomonadaceae bacterium; assembly: GCA_905233965.1. Classification (GTDB taxonomy): domain Bacteria; phylum Bacillota; class Negativicutes; order Selenomonadales; family Selenomonadaceae; genus Quinella. Next base: position 5,758 of record CAJOFG010000043.1, on the reverse strand, counting down.
AAGAAGTGCAAGCAAAAGTTATCGGCAATCAAGCTTACGTTATAACCCGCGTTTCCGTCGGCGTTGACCCGAATTTGCAGAAAGAATATCACGAGGTCTGCAAGAATTACAAAGAGGGCAAAAAGCGTTTAATGCACATCACTCAGACATTGAACACGCTTTCAAAAATCGACATAAGCAGTTTGCCGCAGGAGAGGATAGACCGGATTAACGCGCTGACGCGTTCGCAATTCCCGATAGCCGGACAGTTGAAACGCGACGAGCAAAAAATTTTGGAGCTTGAATCAAAACTTTCCGAAATGAAGAACGGAAAAATTAAAGCCGACGACGTAATTTATCCGGGAGCCAGACTTTCGGTAAATGCCGTAGTAAAAAATGTTCAGGAAGAATATCATCACTGCACGATGTCTTTGGAGGAAGGAGAAATTACTCTCGGACCTTACTGAAAAATTTATTCAGGTTATGGACTTATAATACGAGGAGGCGTTTGGAATGGAAATTGCACCGGTGGGAGTGCAGATGACTTACGCGAACGCACAAAATGCGGGGCAAGTTCAGCACAACATGAATCATGCGGCGGCGTTGCAACAGGATTTGGATACCGTGCGCCGTGAAAAGGAAACCGAGATGAAACAGTCGCAGGTTCAAAACAAAGACGACGCGGAGGGCGGCACGATTAAAGACGACCCGGAGCGGCAAAGTCGCGGCGGAGGATATTATTACAAACGCTCGAAAAAAAGAGATGACGACGAAGAGGAAAAGAAACCGCGTGAAAGATTGGCAGTCGATCCCAAACGCGGTCGTTACCTTGACATCTCACTTTAATTTGACCTCAAAGGTGTGAAAAATGATTACCGAATTGATGCTGATACTTATCGTGCTGGGGATCGGAATAGTTTTCGTCGTCCGTTTCAATGCGCGAAAAAAACAGCAAAATGAACGTGAACACAGAGAAATAGAAGAATCGACGGACAGATTTAAAAGGGAGCTTGAAAATACCGCGAACGAAATTATCGGGCGCATGGAAAGTCAAGCGTCGCATTTGGAAAATCTTCTCGACGACTCCGAAAGAAACCGGACGCAACTTGAAGGGCGCGTCGCGGAGTTGAGAAAGTTGCTGAAACGCGGCGAAGGACAATCCGGAGAAATTCGCGACCTGCTCGCCCGACTCGATGACGCGGTTGAAGACGTTCAATCCATGCAAAGGCAGATGGACGAAGTCGAACGGAAAATAAATTCGGCGATAAATTTCCAAGTCCCTCAGCAACCGCCGATGTTAAACACTCTGGCACAAATGCCGCCGAATCCGTTGCTCAACTCAATCCTGCAAAACGGCGGAGCGATAGACTCACAAACTTTGGCGCAACTTTTAAATCGGCAGCCGGCGGTCAATCGCGTACAAACTCCGATACCGCCGCCGCCCATGTTGCGAAAAACTTCCACGCTCCCCGTGCAACCGATTGAACCCGTCCCGGAGGAAGAGGAACCGGCTTTCTCAAAAGTTTTGGAGCAAACAATGACGGAACCGGAAATCGCGCCGCAACCGGTAATTTCTCCGGTAAAACCGCCGGACAGAGATTCAATCATTCTTTCAAAAGTTACGACGCAACCGGTAAAAGCCGTCGAGGCCGGACCGGTGAAAATCGAAACGCCGGCACGAAAAACAAATCAAGCCGCATTGCTCAGCGAAGAATTATCCGGCACTATAGCGGAAAGACAGGCGCGGGCTTTGGCGGAAAGACAGCAACGGGTAACGGCAAGCGAAAAAATTTCCGGCGAACGTACGGAAGAAATTCGCAAGGCGGCACTCAGCGCGATTAAAAATGCAACGCCGCCGCCACCCGTCCGGGAAGTCCGCGAAGCCCCGGAAGTTTCCGAGCCGGAGCCGGAAGAAAAAATCGACGTGTCGAAACACGTTTCGGCGGCAGACGCGGCAAGTATCCGGGAAATGTTGCTCTCCGGAAAAACCGTTGAAGAAATTGCACGCGAAACCGGATTGGGACGCGGCGCAGTGGAACTTGTTCAGCAACTCACCCGTCACCGTCTTACCGGAAGATAAAAAAATTTCCTCACGTCGAAACGCGGGGAATTTTTTTTGCGGTAAATCGTAAAATTATTTTTTTGTCGGCGTTTTAAAATTTTCGCGCGGCGCGGTGAAATTTTCTTTAGGCGCGGGGAATCCGGAATAAACCATTCGTTCGCCGTTCATTTCGTCGATTAAATAAATCGGTCTGTGTTTGCTTTCGTAAAAAATTTGTCCCAGATATTCGCCGATAATTCCGAGTGCCAAAAGTTGAGTGCCGCCCAGAAAAAGCAATACCGTCATCAAAGTCGGATAGCCTGCAACCGGGTCACCGTACAAGAGCGCGTCGAACAAAACGATAAGCATATAGATAATCGCGAAACACGAAACGCTGAGTCCCAAAAAAATCATCATTCGGAGCGGCGCGGTCGTGAACGAAGTCATTCCCTTCATCGCCAAATTGAACAGCGCGAAATAATTCCAAGTCGTCGTTCCCGCCGCACGAGGTTGCACGGCGAAAGGAAATTCTTTTTTCCGGAAACCGACCCAAGTAAAAAGTCCCTTCGTGAACCGCTGATTTTCGCGCATCAATCGGAGTGCTTCAATGCACCGGCGATCCAAAAGTCTGAAGTCGCCGACATCTCTTTGCAATTCGTACCGGTTGCCGGCTCTCTTCATCATCGCGTAAAAAAGATTTGCCATAGTCCGCTTGAAAAAAGTTTCGCCGGCGCGATCCGTTCTCTTGCCGCAAACATCGTCGTAACCTTCGCGCCAAAGTCTGACCATTTCCGGAATTGCGGAGGGCGGGTGTTGCAAATCCGAATCCATGATAATCACCGCGTCGCCGTCCGCATAATCCAGCCCCGCCATCATCGCGGGTTCTTTGCCGAAATTCCGGGACAAACTCAAATAATTTATGTTCTCATATTTTTCGGCAAGCGCGCGCAGTTTTTCCAAAGTGCCGTCGCGGCTCCCGTCATTCACGAAAAGATAATTGAATTTGCAATCCGGAATATTTTCAACGTGCTTTTGAACTTCCGGATAAAAAAGCTCAATCACTTCTTCCTCGTTGTAGCAAGGCACTACGATTGTAATTTTGTCCATAATTTTTTCACCATAATCAGTCGTGACGACAGAAAAAATAAAGTCGTTATCGGAAAGATTATAGCACAGTAAATCAAGCCTTTGAAGATTTTATTTCGCGTGAAATTTTTTGTATTGTCGAACCGGATTTTTAATTTTATAATCAGGTGTGAGAAAAAAATTTTTCGGGAGGGAATTTTTATGAATGAATTGGAATTGAAGTACGGTTGCAATCCGAATCAAAAGCCGGCGAAAGTTTTCATGGAGTCGGGAGAAAATTTGCCGTTTGAAGTTTTGAACGGCAGACCGGGTTACATAAATTTGTTGGACGCGCTCAACGGTTGGCAACTTGTCCGGGAACTTCGCGAGGCAACCGGACTTCCTGCGGCGGCATCTTTCAAACACGTCAGCCCGGCCGGTGCGGCTGTCGGTCTTCCGCTTGACGACGTTTTGAAAAAAATTTATTTCGCGCCGGAAGAAATTTCTCCGCAGGCGGCGGCTTACATTCGCGCACGCGGAGCGGACAGAATGAGCTCTTACGGCGACTTTGCAATTCTTTCCGACGAGTGTGACGAATCGACCGCAAAATTTTTGAAAAGCGAAGTCAGCGACGGAGTTATCGCGCCGGCTTATTCGGATAAAGCGTTGGAAATTTTGAAAGCCAAACGCAAAGGAAATTATCTCGTGCTGAAAATGAATCCGGAGTACAAGCCGGAGCCGCAGGAACGCAAACAGGTTTTCGGAATAACTTTTGAACAGGGACGCAACGAAATAAAAATTTCGCCGGATTGTCTGAAAGAAATTCCGACGGCGAAAAAAAATTTCCCGGAAAATGCAAAACGCGATCTGTTAATCGCGCTCATCACTTTGAAATATACTCAGTCAAATTCGGTTTGCTACGCGAAGGACGGACAGGCAATAGGAATCGGTGCCGGACAACAAAGCCGGGTTCATTGTACGCGACTTGCCGGGAACAAAGCCGATTTTTGGTTCCTGCGTCAAAGTCCGCAAGTTTTAAATCTCCCGTTCAAGCCGGACGTTCGCAGACCGGACCGGGACAACGCGATTGATGTTTATATCGGTTCGGAAAGCGATGACCTTCTTGAAGGCGACGCGTGGAAAAATATTTTCACCGAGAAACCGAAAAAATTTACCGACGAAGAAAAAAAATCTTGGCTGAAAAATTTGAAGGGCGTTTCGCTTGCGTCCGATGCTTTTTTCCCGTTCGGCGACAATATCGAACGGGCGCACAAATCCGGCGTGGAATTTATCGCGCAGAGCGGCGGCTCAATTCGCGACGACAACGTTATCGAAACTTGCGACAAGTACGGAATTGTCATGGCGATGACCGGAATAAGATTGTTCCACCACTGAAAATTATTTCCGGTCGTTTTCTTCCTCCGAATTTTTTTCATGCGACCGACTGTCAAACATCAGTGACAAGATTAAACAGGCGATGACAAAAACATTCGGCAGACCGAAAACAAATCCGATTAACCCCGCAAGCGCAAACATTTTTTATCACCGCCCTTTTTGAACTTTTTAAAATCTTCGCATTGCCGAATTAAAATTTTTTTAGAGGTTCATTAAAATTTGATTAAATCACGTCGGCAAAAAAAAATTGCCGGTGTTTCCGACAATCAAGCGTTATTTTTTTTCAGCGTGAAGTATGCGATTTCCGGAGGACAACCGAGCCGAAAAGGAAACCAACTCCCGTTGCCGACGTGAACGTAACCGAAATTTTCTCCGGTCTTAATCATGCCGCGGGTGTATTTGAATAACGGAAGGATCGGCAGTCCGAAAAATCCTATCTGCCCTCCGTGAGTGTGTCCCGTCAAAGTGAGCGGGATATTTTTTTTCGCGCCGTCGTCGATAAATTCCGGGTGATGTGCAAGCAAAACGCAAACCGCGTCGTAAGGGACACCGGTCAACGCCGATTCGACAAATTCGCGCTTTTGCTCCTCAAAAACTTCGTCGAGGTCGCCGCGTCCTCCGGAACTCATTACCGGCGACGATCGCGGATAATCGACACCCAGAATGTAAAGTTTCGACGTGACATTTTCCGACGCATTCACCAGACAATGAATTTTCGTTTTCTCCAACATTTCGGTTATCGCTTTTATCCCGCGATGATGTTCGTGGTTACCGTGACAATAATAAATCCCGTACTTAAATTTTTCGGTGAAGTCGTCCACCATTTTTATTGCCTGCGGATTCATTTTTACGCTGTCGAAAATATCGCCGGTTATCGCCAGCAAATCCGGCTTTGCGTCGGCAATTCGTTGCAGAAGAATTTTCAATTTGTCGAGCGAATAATACGCGCCGAGATGAACGTCGCTTATCTGCGCAATTCTGAACCCGTCGAGTTCGTCCGGCAAATTTTTTATCGGTATGTCGAAAAAATTATCGACCGTTTCAAGCCGTTCAATCCTGTTTCCGTAGAGAGCGATGACGACGGAAAAAATCGGATAAAAAATTCCGTAAGCCAAAACTTTGCGACGCTCCGGACTGAATGCGGCGGGCTTTTGATACTTCCGGTAAATCGCACGGACGGCAAGCGACATCAAAACGAGTATGCCGCAAATTATCTGCGTCAGAAAAAAAACGGTGACACCCGCGCCGAGATATTCCACAAATTGTTCGGGAATGTAA
>CAJOFG010000042.1 GCA_905233965.1 uncultured Selenomonadaceae bacterium | reverse complement strand
GGCGGTCAAAAAAATATCATGACGATATTGAGGGAGAGTGGGACGACGAATTTAATCCCGCCGCGCCGGATTTTGAGGAGCCGGAACAGCAGGCAATGCAGAAGGAAACGGCAGAAAAAATTCGGGCGGCTCTGCAAAAATTGTCGGAGCGCGAAAGGAAAATTGTCGAAATGGTTTACTGGTTGAATTACAAGCCGGCGAAAATTGCGGAAATTTTGGACATGACGCCGAATTATGTCAGCGTGACATTGAAACGTGCCAAAGAAAATTTGAGAAAATATTTGAAAAATTTTTCGATGGAAGTTTAAAGATTTTTTATCGAAAATATTTGCCGGAAAATTTTTTAAATTGATTGACAGTCCCGGACGATTTAAATTAAACTGTCACAAAGATTTTTTCGCTCCGGGAGGTGAACGCGTTGAGCGAATCCGAAGACAGACAAAGAGAACTTGCAAGAAGATTTCAGCAAATGGTAAACGTCACCAAACAGGACGACAAGGACAACGAACAACAAAAGTTGGCGCACCAATTTTATCAAATGATGGAGGTGACGAAAAAAAACGACACGGACGAAAAACAAAAAGAATGGTCGCGGCAATTCGCCGAAATGATGCAGGCAACTCAAAGTTTCGACTCCGAACGCGAAAAGTTACAAAAAGCCGGAGAAGTCGCAATTTCCGACGCGTTCCGGAGAATGATTAACCTGACTCACCAACTCGAACAAGAGGGAGAAAAACATCTCGACGAAGAGGACAAAAAAATCAAATCGGAATTTGATTTTCCGCCGAACGTTGACATAGAACAATTTCCCGGAGCCGGCGACAGATTTTTCCGGACTATGGTAAACAAGTTGCCGCCGAAACTCCGACGGTTTCCGCGTGCGTTCCGAAGAAATCCGATTATGATAACCAAATATTTTTTGGCAATGATTGTCGGCAGAATTTTGGCGATAACTCTTTACGTCGTCGCCGCATTCATTCCGGCACTTCCGCTCCCGGATTCGATTGTCGGTTCTGCCGGAAAAGTTCCCGGAGTTGTCGGCTCGGCTCTCGGCTCGATGCGCGGATTTGTCACCGAATTGAGTTTTCAATCCGTTTCGGCGACGGTGACGAACATTCCGACCGACATTAACAAGTTGCTGCAAAAAATCGGAGAATTTTTTCAATATTACGGCAAACGCGCCGGAATATTTATCGTAAAAGTTTTTCGACACCCGAAAGCCGCTTTCAAAGATACGCGCAATTTCGTAAAAAGTCGTTCAACTTTTTTCCTCCGACTCGGAAAAGGCGCGATCGGCGTTGCATTTTCATTCCTCGCGATAAAGTTGGCAATGATTTTTTTGATTCCGGTTTTCGGCGGTATCGCGATAACCGTTTTGGGATTTAAAATTTCAATCATAATCATCGTTGCGGTGAGAATGTTAATCAGCACGGTCAGCGAAGTCGTCGGAAAACTTATCGGACAAAAATTTTTGCATTGGTGTAAAAAAATTTATCGCAACCCCGCGATTGTTGCCGACTTGGTAAAAGACATGATGAACGAAACCGGAAAAATCACGGGTGACGAAAAATTGACGAGTACGAACAAAATTACAAAATCAAAATGAAAAGTTTTTTAATCGGGTTGCAATTTTTAACCCGCATATCAATTTCAAAGCAGACGGTTTGGACGGAGGAAAATTTCGGTCGCTCCGTCAAATTTTTTCCGGCGGTCGGTGCGGTCGTCGGAATTTTTTCCGCGCTTGCCGTCGGCGGATTTTCATCTTTGACGCACGGATATTTTCCGATTTTCACCGGCGCGCTGGCATTTTTTTTGACGGCGATTTTAACCGGCGGGATTCACTTCGACGGGCTGTCCGATACTTGCGACGGATTATTTTCCGGGCGTGAGAAGGAAAAAATTTTGGAGATTATGAAAGACAGCCGCTCCGGAAGTTTCGGCGTGTTGAGTTTGATTTCAATTTCCGCGTTGAGCATCGCCGCAATTATCGAACTTGCCGCGCGATCTTTTTGGCTGACTTGCGCGGCGATTTATTCCGCTCCGATAATCGGTCGGCTGATGATGGTTTTCGTCATAGGATTTTTTCCTTACGCAAGGGAGAGCGGAACCGGAAAAGCCTTCGCGAAGTACACGACGAAAAAAACTTTTGCGCTTGCCTTCGTCGAAACTGTTTTGCTTTTGACGCCGATATTTTTTTTCGACGTTAAAGCCGGAGTCTTTGCGCTTATTTCGATTTTCCCGGCGTGGATTTTTGCCCGGCATTTCGGAAAATTTGCGACAAAAAAAATCGGCGGCGTGACCGGTGACATTTACGGTGCCGTCGAATTGATTTGTGAAATGATTGTTTTGACAACTTTTATTTTTGCGATTTAGGCGATGAAGTGAGGAGAAAAATTTTGACGGACAAAAGAATTTCGGCAATGATAAATTTTATTTCGCCGGGCAGTCGTATCGCCGACATCGGGACAGATCACGCTTACCTGCCGATTGAATCCGTGAAAACCGGGCGTGCGTCTTTCGTTATCGCGACGGACAAAAATTCCGGACCGGTGACTTTTGCGAAAAAAAATATTACCGCCGCCGGGTTGGAAGAAAAAATCGAAGTAAGACTCGGCGACGGATTGAAAATTCTTCGTCCGGGAGAAGTCGATACGATTTGTATCGGCGGCATGGGCGGAAAATTGATTTGCGACATTTTGAACGACGCGCCGGAAGTTTTTCAAAGCGCGGAGAAAATTATTTTGCAACCCATGAATGCGCCGGACAAAGTTGAAAAATTTTTGACGGACAATAATTTTTTTGTTGCCGACATTGACTTGGCGGAGTCAGGCGGAATTATTTACGAAATTTTTTTCGCGACAACAAATCCGGATTTAATTCGCCGTCCGACAAAAAAAGATTTGTCGCCGCTTGCAAAAAAATATTCGGAGGAGAAAATTAAAAAGCTCCGGAAAGTTTACGACGAAATGTCGAAAAGTCCCGAAGCTTCTTCAAGCGAAAAATTTTTTCAAATTCAAAAAATTTTGGAAAGTGCCGGAGAAATTTTTTAATTGTTGCCGAGTGCCGCACTCACGAAAGATTTAAACAGCGGGTGCGGGTGATTCGGTCTTGATTTCAATTCCGGGTGGAATTGACAGCCGACGAACCAGGGATGCAATTCTTTTTGCAACTCGACGATTTCAACCAGGCTGTCGTCCGGCAAAACTCCGGCGATAACCATTCCGCGCTCCTGCAAAATTTCCCGGAAGTCGTTGTTAAACTCAAAGCGGTGGCGGTGACGTTCGCGAATTTCTCCGACTTTTTCTTCGCCGAAGTAAGCGTCCGCCGTGAAAGTATTTTCCTTAACTTTGCAAGGGTACGCGCCCAATCTCATCGTGCCGCCTTTTTCCTTAACGTCGATTTGCGAATCCATGAGCGCGATAACCGGGTGTTCTGTCTCCGGATTAAATTCCGTCGAGTGAGCGTCGGCAAAATTGCAAACATTCCTGGCAAATTCGATAACCGCGCACTGCATACCCAAGCACAGACCGAGAAAAGGAATTTTATTCGTCCGGGCAAAATTTATCGCCCGGATTTTTCCTTCAATGCCCCTGTCGCCGAAACCGCCGGGAACGAGGATACCTTTGCAACCGGAAAAAATTTCTTCCAAGTCAACGTCCGGCGATTCGATTTTTTCCGCGTGAACAAATTTTACTCTGACCGATGCGGAATTTTCTATCCCGGCGTGATGAAGTGCTTCGACAACGGAAATGTAAGCGTCGGGAAGTTCAACGTATTTTCCGACGACGGCAATTTTAACTTTCCGCTCCGGGTGTTTGATTTTGTAAACCATTCTTTCCCAAACTTCCATTTTCGCCGGAGATTGGGGAAGATTCAATTTGTCGAGAACGATTTTATCCAGCCCTTCGTGTTGCATTATCAAAGGGACTTCGTAAATCGTTTCCGCCGTCCGATTTTCGATAACGGCGTTTTCGTCCACGTCACAGAAGAGTGCAATTTTTTTCTTCATGTCGCGGGAAATTTCAAATTCCGTGCGGCAAACCAAAATGTCCGGTTGTATTCCGATTGCGCGAAGTTCTTTTACGCTGTGCTGAGTCGGTTTGGTTTTCAACTCACCCGCCGCGCCGATGTAGGGAAGTAAAGTAACGTGAATGTAAATCGCGTCGTTTTTTCCGACTTCCTTTTTGACTTGACGGATCGCCTCCAAAAACGGAAGACTTTCAATATCGCCGACAGTTCCGCCGACTTCGGTTATAACCACGTCGGCTTTATCGGCTTCGGCGACGGCGTAAACACGCGATTTAATTTCGTTCGTGATATGCGGAATGACTTGCACGGTCGAGCCGAGATAATCTCCTTTGCGCTCTTTGGAAAGAACCGACCAGTAAACTTTTCCGGTTGTCGTGTTGGAATTTTTTGTAAGGTTGATGTCGATAAATCTTTCGTAGTGACCGAGATCCAAATCGGTTTCCGCGCCGTCTTCGGTGACGAAAACTTCACCGTGTTGGTACGGGCTCATCGTTCCCGGATCAATGTTGATGTACGGGTCGAATTTTTGAATTGTGACTTTAAAGCCGCGACTTTTTAAAAGTCTGCCGAGTGATGCCGCGGTAATTCCTTTTCCGAGCGAAGAGACAACTCCGCCGGTTACGAAAATATATTTAGGCATCCGGTTCCTCCGTTTTTTCCGCCGGCTTTCCGGCAACTTTTGTTCTTCCTCCGCGTCCGCGTTTCACTTCCGGCGGGTTCCATTCGAGAAGTCCCCACATTCCCTCACCGACATATTGAAAGCGACTGTCCATGTTAATCATGGTGTAGACTTCGGAAATTGCCGTCGCCTCATTTTGAACGGCTTTATTTTTTTTGTCGAGGATTTCGATAATCAAATCTTTGTAGAAAATATTTTCGTGTTTGCCTTCCTCATCGACGGGGGTATTGCTCAAAATTTCGTAAGCAATATCGACTTCGGAAATTTCTTCGTAATTTTTTTCGCCCATTTATTTTTTCCTCCGTTGAAAGATTGTTAATAACCTCCGAGATTTTCAATCGAGTCGATTATAATCATGCAATCGGGTTTGACGTGTCGCATGACGAAAAGCATTTTGTCCTCCGGTACGGCGACGCAACCGCCGGTAAAAGGTCTGCCCGGTTTCGAGCAGTGCATGAAGAGCGCGGAACCTTTTCCGGGAATACATTCGCTGTTGTAACCCATGTTCAAAACGTAACGGTAAAAAGGTTGATAGTCGATAAGATGTTCGCTGTTCACTCTGTCAAGTCCGGGATATTCGCGAATATCGACGAGTTGATTGTATTTGTAATTCCAATCGCCCGACCAGTAAAGATTTTCGGTAATTCTTGCGTAAGGTATCGCGCAACCGGGATTCGGATTTATTCCCAGTGCCTTGTCGATACGAAACACACCGACCGGAGTTTTATGATCGCCGGCTCTGACTTTGCCCAAGCCGTTGCTGCCGATATATCCCGGCGTTGACAAAATTTGTATCCATTCGCCGGCAGAATTTCTTTCGTGCATGGAAACGGTTGCGCGTGTTCCTCCGGTGCCGGCGACAACGATGACTTGATTTTCACTTTGCACGGCGGGAAGTCTTTGAATCCAATCCGGTGCCGGCGTTTGCGCGAAAATTTTATCGGGAATGAGTAACAGCAGACCGAGCAACAAAACCGGCAACAAAAAATTTTTCACTTCAACTTTTCCTCCGTTGAAAATTTAAATCGAGCCGCCGAGATTTTCGAGGGAGTCGATTATAACGACGCAACCGGGTTTAACGTGTTTCATGACGAACAACATTTTTTCTTCCGGCAAAGCGACGCAACCGCCCGTCCAAGGTTTCGCCGGTCCGAAGCAGTGCATGAAAATTGCCGAACCTTTCCCGGCGATACACGCGCTGTTGTAACTTATATTCAGCGCGTAATTGTAATGCGGGTTGAAGTCGATGAGATGTTCGCTGTTCGGTTTGTCAAGTTCGGGATAATCGCGAATATCGACGAGCCGATTGTATTTGTAATTCGCGTCGCCCGACCAGTAAAGATTTTCCGTAACTTTTACGTAGGGAATCGCACAACCCGGATCCGGTTTTATTCCGAAAGCTTTGTCGAACCGGAACACGCCGACCGGAGTTTTATTGTCACCTTCCTTTTCTTTGCCGAGACCGTTTTTGCCGATAAATCCGGGTGTCGTCATAATCTGTTCAAATTCGCCGGCGGAATTTTTTTCGTGCATGGAAATCCACGCGGTTGTTCCTCCGAGTCCGGCGACGACGACAACCTGATTTGCATTTTGAACGTCGGGAATTTTTTTAATCCAATCCGGTGTCGGCGTTTGCGCGAAGGCACGATTCGGAATGAACGCACACAAGCCGAGCAATAAAATCAGTGACAAAAAAATTTTCATTTCAAAATTCCCCTCACATCGAAGTCGGCGCGGAAACGCCCAACAAACTCAAAGCGTGTTTGATTGTGTGCGCCGTGACTTTGACGAGTGCGAGCCGGGCTTTCGCCAATTCCGGTTCGACACCCAAAATTCTGCAGTCGCGATAAAATCCGTGAAACAGTGCCGCCAAGTCATAAGCGTACCGGGAAATTCTCTGCGGTGCAAATTCTTTCGCCGCCTTTTCAATTTCGTCCGGGTATTCAAAAATTTTGTCAATCAAATCAATTTCGGATTCGGTCGTCAGCAAATTGAAATTTATTTCCCCGTCGAGATTCAAACCGACTTCCTCAACTTGCCGGAAGATACTGCAAATTCTGGCGTGCGCGTATTGAATGTAATAAACCGGATTTTCCGAGCTTTGCTTTTTCGCCAAATCCAAATCGAAATCAAGCTGACTGTCAGCCGAACGCATCAGGAAAAAATATCTTGCCGCGTCCGTGCCGACTTCCTCCATCAATTCGCGCAAGGTGATACTTTCGCCGGTTCGCTTGGACATTTTGACGAGTTCGCCGCCGCGATAAAGCGCGACCATTTGCAGGAGAATAATTTTCAATTTGTCCGCGTCGTAACCGAGAGCCGTCATCGCCGCCTTGACCCGGCAAATGTAACCGTGATGATCCGCGCCCCACAAATTTATCATCGTGCCGAAATTCCTGTCGAATTTATTTTTGTGGTAGGCAATATCGGCGGCAAGGTAAGTCGGCACTCCGTTTTCGCGAACGACGACGCGATTTTTGTCATCGCCGTATTTTTCGGAGTCAAGCCAGAGTGCGCCGCCTTCCTCGTAAATTTCGTTTTTGTCGCGCAGAATTTTTATCGCCGCATTGACTTTGTCCGGGTGCAAAGTGCTTTCGCTGAACCATGAATCAAATTCAACGCGGAAGTCGGACAAATCTTTTTTGAGTTCGGCAAGTTTGTCGGCGTAGGCGAGGTCTTGCAAAATTTTCAGCCGCTCATCTTCCGGAAGGTTTAAATATTTGTCGCCGTCGCGTTCGATAATTTTTTTCGTTGTGTCGATAATGTCCGCGCCGTGATAACCGTTTTCCGGAAATTCCGTTTCCTTGCCGAGAAGTTCAAGATACCGGGCGTTGACCGACTTCGCCAAATTTTCCATTTGATTTCCGGCGTCGTTGATGTAATATTCACTTTCGACGTCGTAACCTGCCGCGCGCAAAATATTTACGATTGCCGAACCTGCCGCCGCGCCGCGTCCGTGTCCGACGTGCAAAAGT
>CAJOFG010000041.1 GCA_905233965.1 uncultured Selenomonadaceae bacterium | reverse complement strand
AAAAAAATCTCGAAACACCGATAAAAATTCCTGTACACCTCAACGAAAAAAAGTATATAATGGTTACCGACGGAGAAACAGGCGATATTACAGGCTGTTTTCCCTTAAAAAACAAACATTTAGGAAACGGGTGGGTTGCTTTGTATCAAGATGCTATCACACAAATTGCCAAAGAAAGATTAACCGGAGAGCAAAGCAGTGTCTTTTTGTACATACTCGGCAAAACGGATTTTGATAACTACTTGACAGTAAATCAAACTAAGATGGCTGAAGAATTGGGCATACATCGCGTTAATGTTGCAAAGGCTCTGAAAACTCTTCGAGAACGTTCGATCATTGTGGAAGGACCGCGAGTCGGTCTTAACAAGACGTATCGATTGAATCCGTACGTTGCACACAAAGGAACAAAACGAGATCAAACGATAATCGATTTTAAAACGGCATTAAACGACAAAGAAAAATGAGCAGTTAAGAAATGAGTGGATTGCGTTGTTGTTGTATCAAGAGGCTATTTCCAAAATCGCTGATGACAAACTGACTTACGAAGAGTATCGCGTTTTTTTGAAGTTGCTTGGAAAAACTGATTTTGAAAATTATTTGCTTGTGAGTCAACAAAGTATTGCCGATGAACTCGGAATGAAACAACCAAACGTTTCCAGAGCGATTAAGGGATTATGCGAACGTTCTATCATCGTTGAAGGACCGCGAGTCGGTCTTAACAAAACATACAAGTTGAATCCTCATGTCGCTCACAAGGGAACAAACCGCGATCAAACGATAATCGATTTTAAAACGGCATTAAACGACAGAGGCGACCGGGAAGAACATAAAACAAAAAAAGATATGTGAAACCGGATAAGAAAAAAATATTTTTTTGCCGTGAAGGATTTTTGATTGCCAATGTCGAACCTCTGTGCTCTGTATCGGAGTATACGCTTTTTTACAAGTTTTGCTCCCCTTATTCCTTTGTTTCTTCATTCCGAAATACGATTTTATGAAAATAAATGTTCGGCGAGTTTACGCCGTTTTTTTGTGTTTTGATACCAGATTTCTGATAAGAAAAAATATTTTTCGCCGTGAAGGATTTTTGATTGCCGATGTCGAACCTCTGTGCTCTGAATCGGAGTATACGCTTTTTTAAACCCTTTTTTTATGAGGCGGCGACACTATGGAAAAACTTTGGTCAATGTGGGAAGTCTTGTTGATTCCCGGAATAGTGCGATTTTATGAAAATAAGTATTTGGCGGCTGTCCGCCAATCTTTTTATGTTTTGATACCCTTCTGGCTCACTGTTTCTTTTTTTGATTTCGTCGGAAACGTGCTTTTAAATCCGAACGGGATCCTTTTGGGCAAAGACGGCTTGAATTTCGGTTTTGTCCTGACGGGTGGTCTTTCCGGTGAAGAATATTTGAGCGGAAAATTTGCGGAAACTCTCAAAACTTACAGAGAAATAATTTCTACCGGTTACGGCGTAACGGCAATGATTTTAACCGCGACGCTTGCCGGAAAACTTTCAAAAATTTGGGACTGCGACAAACATCTGACAATTTTTTGTGCATTGTTTTCTTACTTATTTATTTCTCCGATAAGCCTTTATCAACGAAATGATTTTACTGATTATTTTTCGGAGACCGGATTTTTTTCCGCATTTTTTGCAACATTTATTTCGGCAAAGATATTTTCTCTGCTTTTTAATCAAAAGAAATTAAAAATAAATGTCCCGAAATTCTGTCCAAAATATTTTTCGCGATATTTATCCGGATTTATTCCGGTTTTGTTGACACTTTTTATTTTCTCGCTAATTTCCTTCGTATTTAAATTGATACAGGTTGTCGGCGAGAATTTTTTTGCCGGCGTTTTCGATTCTTCGATATTTCAAAGTCCGTTCTTTGTGCCGGTTTATCAGTTTTTTGTATGGCTGTGTTGGTGGCTGGGAATACCCGGCTATGATATAACTGCGGCAATTCAGGAAAATGTTTATTTGGCGGCACAGGTGACGAATCAGACGGGAGAAACCGCAGCAATATTTACGACCGGATTTTTTGAGGCGGGAGTAATTCATGTGATGGGCTTGCTTATTGCGATAATAGTATTTTCTCAACACGAATCATGGCGTTCGGTCGCGAAATTTTCTTTCCCGTTCATGGCGTTCAATGTTCAGGAAGTTTTTATTTTCGGCTTGCCGGTTGTATTAAATCCGATCTTCCTTCTCCCTTACATTTTCGCTCCGATCGCAAATGTCGTTGTCGGTTATATAGCAATTTCTTGGGGAATTGTCCCGATATTTCAGACGGAAGTCCCTTGGACGATGCCGCTTTTTTTGAGTGCGGCTGTCGGAACTCATTCGATAATGGGGGCGGTTTTACAAGCGGTATGGCTGATAACCGATATTTTCATATATGCTCCCTTCGTAATAACGGCAAATGCTTTGGAATTGGACAATGAAAAGGACGGCGGTGAGAAAAATGAATGACAATGACAATCATAACAACGACGACGAAAAATTATCGAAAAGGTTTTATCTGCTCAATACTTGTGCGGCGATAATTCTTTTGGCGGCGATATTTGTTTCAATTTCTCAATTCGGCGAAACGGCTTGGAGGACAAACAACAAAATTGCTCTCATACTGCCGGGAGAAAGGGAAAAAGTCGGTTGGGATTCGATTCATTACAAAGCCCTGACAGCCGTCTGCAAAGATTCGGACAACGAACTCACGATAAAGGAAAACATTTTGCCGGATTACGATGAATGCGATGAAGTCGTCCGGGAACTTTCAAAAGCCGGCGTTGTTATGATAAATTTTGCAAACGGAATACCTCTTTCCGATCTCAAAAAGTTTGAAGTCAAATATCCGCGAGTTTCCTTTTACACGATAGAAAACATTTCCGCTTTAAATTCTTCCGGCAGATATATAATTTTATCTTTTGAGGGGTCATACCTTGCCGGAATTTTGGCGGGACTTCGGACAAAAACCGGGAAGGTCGGATATATCGCTCCGTTCTCCGGTCCCGAAATAAACTTGGAAATAAACGCTTTTACTTTGGGCGTTCAAAGAGTAAATCCGGATGCGGAAATTCTGCTCAACAGGACGGGAAGTTGGGACAATGCGGCGAATGAAGAACGGGCGGTTCAAATTTTGAGAGCCAACGACGTCGATATTCTGATTTTCCGTCAAAACGGCGATTTTATCCCCAATGCCGCAGAAAGAACCGGGATAAAGTTTATATCTTACAATGGAAGTTATCCGACTTACGACAAATATCTTGCCTCCATAAAAATTGATTGGACGGCGGTTTATACCGATTTGATAAAATACGAGAAAACCGGATCCGGCGGAAATTCCGCCGGCGGCATTGATGAAGGTATTGTCAGATTTGAGCCGACAAAAAACTTGTCTTTGCGTGAAAAAGTTTTGATTGAAACGGCGACGCGGGAAATTGAGGACGGCAGAATAATTTTCGGAGGCGATATTTTCGATATGAACGGTGTTAAAAGATGTTCTGCGGGCGAAGCGATAAGCTTCCGGAGTTTGGAGAGCAGTATGAATTGGCTGATAAAAGGAGTGAGGATCGTTGGAAATTGACGAAAAAATAGATTCCGGCAAGAAAAATGTTTTTCGGTTCGCACTCAAATTGGTGGGAAGATTTCTGATATTTTTGCTTATCCTTACATTTATCGGTTGGTGCGTACTGACAAAAATGGAGGGAATGTTGCGGGAAGAAATAGAAAAATTCGTCGCAATGCAAGCGGAAATAACTTCACAGACGGCAGAGGAAAGATTTGAAGGAGAAATGATCCAACTCAGCCGACAGGCAAAGCAAATTGAAACGGGAAACGCAACTCCGGAAAATGTTATTGCCGCGATAAATGCGGGCGAGCCGGGAGTTTATTCGGGAATTTACGACATGACCGGAAATTTGACCGCCGGCGTTCACTTGCCCGAAGAAACAAAAAATCAAGTTTCTCAAACGCGACGAGGAAACAGTTTGACGGAATATTATAACGGCTTGGGAATTGTAATGAGCGTCCCGGTTATGTTTGAGGGAAATGTGCGATTCGTCCTTTACAAAGTGTACGGCGAAAAACTCTTGAGAGAAAAATATTTTCACTTGGAAAACAGTCTGAGTAAAAATATTCTCATCTGCGACATAAAGAAAAGCAAGGTTATTGTCCCCTACACCGGCTACGGCAAAGGCGACAGATTTTTTGACGAAAATTTAAACTTGCCGAAAGGCTACAATGCCGCCGTTTCAAAATTGGAAACCGAGCCTTCGATTGCAATTTATTCTCCGACAATAGACGACGACTACATGATTTTCGCGGCGGAAGTTAAAGAAAACTTCATGGTGCTGGGCTATGTCGATTGGCACAAAGTCATCGGCGGAATTTTTGACATTCACAAAATTGTTATTTGGGTATTTTTCCTGATCGTCGTACTGTTCAGTATTTTCGTTCTCTACTCTTTTACGGCGGAATTGAAAGTCGCGGAGAGTGACGAATTACGCGACGCAAAAGACGAGGCTGACAGAGCGAATAAGGCAAAGAGTGAGTTTTTGGCGAATATGTCACACGAAATCAGAACGCCTTTAAATGCCGTTCTCGGAATGGACGAAATGATTTTAAGGGAAGTGCCGGAAAATTCACCGCTCCGCAAATACGCTTGGAATATAAAGAGTGCGGGCGAAAATCTTCTCTCGATAATCAACGATATTTTGGACTTCTCAAAAATAGAGAGCGGAAAAATGGAAATCGTGGAAAATTCCTACTCGCTCAGCTCCGTCTTAAACGACATTTTTAACATGATGAGATTGAAAGCCGAACAGAAGAACTTGAAATTCTCGGTAAACGTTGACGAAACCGTCCCCGACTCTCTTTTCGGCGACGAAGTGAGAATCAGACAAGTGATAGTGAATATTTTAAACAATGCCGTGAAATACACTCGCGAAGGCTCCGTCACCTTCAAAACAACTTGGAAAAGATTGGCTGACGGGAGTGCATTGATGGAATTTTCTTCAATCGACACGGGCATCGGAATAAAAGAGGAAGATCTGCCGAAACTCTTCAGCAAATTTCAGCGGCTGGACTTGAAAAAAAATCGCACCGTCGAAGGTACCGGATTGGGTCTTTCCATAACGATAAATCTTGTAAAGATGATGGGCGGCGAATTGAAAGTCGAAAGTGAATACGGGAAAGGCAGTACATTCACGATAACTTTGCCGCAAAAGGTGGAACAGTACGAGCCGATCGGCGACTTTCAGAAACGGGCGGACGAATTTATCAGCCGTCAACAAACTTACCGTGAAAGTTTTGTCGCTCCGGACGCGGAAATATTGGTTGTGGACGACAGCGAAATGAATTTGTTTGTCGTGGAAAATCTCTTGAAGAAAACAAAAATTCAAGTTACACGCAGCATGAGCGGAAAGGATTGTCTGGAAAAAATCGCTCAAAAAAAATACGACGTTATTTTCCTGGATCACATGATGCCGGAAATGGACGGTATCGAAACTTTGGAGCGTGCAAAAGTTCTGCCGGACAGCAAATGTAAGGATACTCCGATAATCGCCCTTACCGCAAATGCAATTTCCGGAGTCCGCGAAATGTTTTTAAGCAAGGGGTTTACCGACTATCTTTCAAAGCCGGTCGCCGGGAAAGACTTGGAATATATGTTGCAAAAATATTTGCCGCCGGAAAAAATTATTTCGGCAGAGGACGAAACCGCAGAGGAACCGGCTTTATCGACAGGATTTGACGACACCGACACCGAAATAATTACGGAAGAAAATAAATCGGAAAATAATTCCGAAATAATTAACGAAAAAATATCCGAAAAAAATAAATCCGACAAAAAATCCAAAAAAAATAGGGAAAAAATAATTAAAAAAGATTTTTCGGAAATAAATCCGGAAATAAATCCGGAAATAAATTCGGGGAAAAATACACAAAAAAATAATTCTCCGGAAAATCCCGAAAAAATCCCGGAAAAATCGGAAAAAAATATTCAAAATATCGACTATGATTTGGGCATGCAGTATTGCGGCGGCATGGACGAAATGTACAAGGAATTTGTCAAGATGTTCTGTCAACGCCGCGACGAAACAAAAGAAAAATTGGAAAACTCTTTCAACACCGAGAATTGGAAAGACTACACGACTTACATTCACGCATTAAAATCCGGCTCTCTTTCCGTCGGCGGCAAAATTCTCTCCGAGCAATCAAAGGAACTTGAAATGGCAGGGCATGCAATTCTTGACGGACCGGAAGAAGAAAGGGACTCAAAAATTGCATATATTCGCGAAAATCACGCGAAAGCAATGCAACTCTATGATGATTTTGTTGACGAGGCAAAAGAGCGACATTTTTATTTTGAGAAAAAAGGAGAGATTTAACCATGCAGGAACACGAACTTCAATTTCACATCAAATGTAAGAAAGGCGACGTCGGCAAATATGTAATTTTGCCCGGCGATCCCGGTCGTTGCGAAAAGATTGCCGAGAATTTCGACAATCCGAAGAAAATTGCCTCAAACCGCGAGTACACGATTTACACGGGCGAACTTCTCGGCGAAAAAGTCAGCGTCTGCTCAACCGGAATAGGCGGTCCGAGTGCCGTAATTGCTTTGGAGGAACCTGTCGCGATCGGTGCGGATACTTTTGTCAGAGTCGGTACTTGCGGCGGAATTGATTTGAAAGTGCAATCCGATGACGTTGTAATCGCGACTGCGGCGGTTCGTCAAGAAGGAACCACTCTGCACTATGCACCGATTGAATTTCCTGCCGTTGCAAATTTTGATGTTCAAAATGCTCTGGTTGCGGCAGCAAAAAATCTCGGAAAACCTTGGCATGCCGGAATTGTTCAATCGAAAGATTCTTTTTACGGGCAACATTCACCGGAAAGAATGCCGGTAAGCTGTGAACTTCTCAACAAGTGGGAGGCCTGGAAACGTCTTCATGTTTTGGCAAGCGAAATGGAAACCGCCGCGCTTTTGGTATGTTCGGCGGCTTTAAATGTTCGTTGCGGAGCCTGTTTCCATGTCATTTGGAATCAGGAACGCGAAGCTGCCGGATTGGATCAAAAAGAAAGCATGGATTTGGATGCGGCAATTCAAGTCGGAGTCGAAAGCGTAAAATTATTGATTAAAGCGGATCGTGAAAAATGATAAGTCGGAAAGGTGAAAAGTATTTTTTGAAAGGAAGATACCGATATGGACATAAAAAGAGTTTTTGTTATTGTTCTGGACAGTTTCGGCATCGGCAGTGAACCGGATTCAATGGATTTCGGGGACGGCGACACAAATACGCTGCGCTCGATTTGTAAATCTCCGGAATATGATACGCCCAACATGAAAAAATTGGGAATGTTTAATATTGACGGCGCAGGTTGCGGAACTCCGGAGGAAAATCCGATCGGAACTTTTGCAAGACTTCGCGAACTTTCCCGCGGAAAAGATACGACAATCGGACATTGGGAAATTGCCGGCATCGTTTCCGAAAAACCTTTGCCGACTTATCCGAACGGTTTTCCGCCGGAAGTTATTTCGGATCTTGAAAAAAAATTCGGCAGAAAAATTCTCTGCAACAAACCCTATTCCGGTACGCATGCAAAAGCCGCAACGGTTTTCGACAAACAATTCGGCGAATTTATGGCAAAGATGAAAGATGACGACGTGGTCATGATAACGGCGGATCACGGTTGCGATCCCGGCGCACCCGGAACGGATCATACCCGCGAATATCTTCAGGGAGATCACGGAGTCGGTCGCGTAATTGCCAGACCTTACGTCGGAAATGAGGTTGACGGTTATACAAGAACTCCGCGCAGACATGATTTTTCGCTCGATCCGACCGGCGATACAATGCTTGACGCTTTGCGGAGAAAAGGTCTTGATACAATCGGAGTCGGCAAAATTTCCGATATTTTTGCCGGGCGCGGCATAAGCCGTTCACTCGGAATAAACAAAGACAACGTCGACGGCATGAATAAAACTTTGGCGGTAATGGACGAAGATTTCACCGGACTTTGTTTTGTAAATTTGGTTGACTTCGATATGCAATACGGTCACCGCCGCGATATTGACGGATATGCAAAAGCCGCAACGGTTTTCGACAAACAATTCGGCGAATTTATGGCAAAGATGAAAGATGACGACGTGGTCATGATAACGGCGGATCACGGTTGCG
>CAJOFG010000040.1:13710-15538 GCA_905233965.1 uncultured Selenomonadaceae bacterium | reverse complement strand
CTGTGTTCACAGAGATAATTTTTCGCATAGCAACGACATTTCATAAAAACTCAAAAACGGCATAATTACTGACAAAATTTTTTTATGAACACGCATTCTTAGGAAATTCAAATTTGTACCGTTTGATGATTGTAAACTATTCTGTTTGCCATATCGGGAACAAGCTGAGTGATTTTGTTAAAAACGGATTGAGTGTTTTCCGGGTACGTCGAAAGTAAAATTACGTCATAATCTCTTTTTTGCAGTCTTTCAAGACCGAGAACGGAATTGTCAAATTCTTCCGGGTGTTCGTCAAGCGTCGCAACAATTTCAGCGTACGGTTCACCGGTCATTTGCTTAATATATTTTTTGCCGAATTCCAAAGAAGCATTATTCTGGCTTTCGATTTGTCGTTTGTAGTCTTTGGCAAATTCCGTTGCGCCGACCAGAATGATGCGCGCTCCGCGAGCAATGTAGCCGAAAGGAAATATCATTGCCTGATTTCTGATTCTCTCCCGCGAAAGTTTTTCGGCGAAATATTCTTTATCCGGCGCGACATTTTCAAGGACTTTCCAAATGTTGGCATAACTTTTTTCTGCCGGATCGACATGAGGAAGTTCAAACTTTTTTCCTTCGTAAAGTTTTTTTACCAAAACATTTTCCAGTGCTTCGGGATAGTCAAAAAGTTTTTCGTCGCTGTAAATGGTTTCTTTGGTATCGACTCCCAAAACGCCGCTTGTCTTGTCAATTTTATTTGAATTGCCGACTATTACCGGGACACCTTCGCGAGCGGAATACAATGCCGCACCCGCCATCGCACAAACGACATCAATTTTTGAAAACAGACTGCGCGGAATGGGTATCATGTCACCGAGAGGAATTATCGTGAGGTTGTCAAGACCTGCAAATTTTTCCTTCATAAGGTTCGCACGATCGGGAATAATTTGTCCGACAAGGATAAAATTTATTTTTTTGTCCGGGTGGCGACGCGCAAATTCTGCAACACCGATTATTACATGGGCGACGAAGGCTTTCATCATTCGCCCGATATGAGCGATATTCCAATCGGCTTCCTTTAATTTTTCAATCGGAAAATCCGGAACATCCTTTATCGGTTCGGGTTCGGCCAAATATAACGGTGCATCTTCATTGACAGACTCATTTACGTCTTTGTATCCGTTAAATAAATTTTTTATGTTCGTCGGATATCCGATAAGTTCGTTGCGCTTAAACTTGAAATAATAGAAATCCAAATTGTTTTCGTAGAGACAGGCACCCAATCTGAAATTTTCTTCCGATGCCATGAAAATATGCCGCGCTCCGATTCTTGCCGCCAAAAGTTCAGCCCAGAAAGACCTGATACTTTCGCAAGACTCTATGACAATATCGTATTCGTCAAGGTTACCGAAACATTGTTGAAGTCTTTCAACCATCGTATTCAGACCGATATTTTGCAAAAGTCCGACGTTTTTGTAAGGGGGTGTCATGAGAAAAGTAAAACCCCCTCCGACTTCCAAATATTTTTGCAAAGCCGGAATTACCGTCTTTAACTGCGGAGGTTCGGGCGTGAAGATAAAAACTTTCCAACCGTGCTTTTCCAGGTATTCGGACATACCGTACATATGCATTTCCATGCCGCCTATCGGAACGATGCAGAAGGACATAAAGATAAAAAGTTTTTGTTTTTTCATTAAAGGACACCTTCAATTTTTTAAGTCTGCAATTTTTGAAGATTATAAATTATTCTCTTGGCCATGTCGGGAACGAAAAGTAAAATTTTAGCTGAAACAGATTGAATGTTTTGTTGGTCGGTCGCAACCAAAATTACGTCGTAATCCCTTTTTTGCAA